>JAISQQ010000030.1 GCA_031274075.1 Accumulibacter sp. | reverse complement strand
TTGATGAATTGACTGAATGTCGCGCGCTAAAAGTCAGTTTTCGCCCGACGCGAGGCATCGTATCGGCAAATCGCCGGCATGGATGTTGCTTTTGTTCCGGCCTTTTGCGCCCGTTCTGTAGCGGCTTGTATCCGCGGGAAGCTTTCATGTGACAATGAGGCGTTCCTGTCATTCTTCGTCAAGCTTCCATTTTCCGGCCGTCCCGCTTCGATCATGTCCCTGCGCCTCAAATCCCGCTTCCGCCGATACCTCGTTCCAGCCCTGGCGCTGGCCTGCCTGCTCGGCCTTGCGGGCGCTTACCTGGGATGGTTCGAAATAGCGCTTCATCGCCTGTTGATCGGGACGTCCGGCGAGTCGCCGGCGCGCCTCGGCCTGGAGGATTATTGCGTTGGCATCGACGCGCAGCCGGTGGCGGGAATCGAAGACAACCTTTCCGGGCTGACTTACCATCCCGTGCGGCACAGCTTGTTCTCGGTGATCAATCGCCCGCCGCAAATCATCGAACTGACGCTCGATGGGCGCTTGAAAAGGAGCGTTCCCGTAAAAGGCGTTGCCGATCTCGAAGGGATTTCGCACATGCGCGGCGACGAGTTCTTCATCGCCGACGAGCGGACGCAGCAATTGATCCACGTGGAAATCGGCGACGGTCAGCGCGAGATCGACGCGCAAGGCCGTCCGCGCATCGGGCTGGCGTTCGATCTCGCCGACAACTTGGGTTTCGAGGGCGTGTCGTGGGACCATACGCGCTCTCGCCTGTTCGTGGTCAAGGAAAAACTACCGTTGCGCCTGTTCGAATTCTCGGGCCTGATCGCCCTGTTCGACGAACGGCGGCTGGACCTGCAGGTCGGCGAATGGCCGCTGCGCGGTTCGTTCGCCTGGCTGTTCCGGGATCTTTCGTCGCTGAGCTACCATGAGGATTCCGGAAACATGCTGCTCCTGAGCGACGAATCGCGCCTGCTCGTCGAACTCGATCCGCGACGCCAGCCTTCGGGCCTCATGGTCTTGCGCCGGGGCTGGCACGGCCTGAAGGCCGACGTGCCGCAGGCGGAGGGCATCGCCGTCGGAACGCGCGGCGAGATTTTCCTGGTTTCCGAGCCTAACCTGTTCTATCGTTTCGATCCGCGCTGCCGATGACCGGGATTGGCCGAAGCCGCCATAAGCCCGAATCGCAAACGGAATAATCGCAAACGCAATCAGTGCAGCGCGAAGGCCATGGCCGACAGGCAGTTGAGCATGCGCAGCGCGTGTTCGACGGAGGCGGCGGTCCATTGCAGCGTGACGCCGTCGATGCGCCGCAGCGCCGGCCACTGGCTGAAGAGATCGGCGTGCGCCGGGGTCTGCGCCTGTAGCCGCGCCCGCACCGGGGTTTCCAGGAGCATCGGCCGGGCCGTGCCGATGGCGGCCATCGCCTGCCGGGCTTCGGCGTGGATGGCCTCGCAGGCGGCCTGGGGCGAGAGCGAGACGGCGCTATGCCGTCCGGCGGCCTGCTTGGTCACGGTAAACCTGAGCCGCGGAAAGATCGCGCGGGCCTCCTCGGCGAAAACGTCGTCGCCGCTGGCGAAGATGACCGGCACGCCGAATTCGCCGGCGAGCGCCCCGTAGAGTCCGGCCTCGCCGAGTTCCCGGTCGTTCAGCCAGACGCGGGCGAAGGCGGCGCTGTTGACGGTGTGCGCGAGCACGCCGGCGACCTGCGCGCGCGCGTGGAATCCGACCAGCATGACGCCGTCGAATCCCGCTTCCAGGCCAGCCATCATGCCCAGCATGCGCGGCTTGCCATTGACCAGGCGGGCGCGCGGATCGAGTTCGTCGGCCAGCAGGTTGCGGTAGGCGCCGTGCGAGTCGTTGACCCGCACCTCGGTGGCGCCGCCGTCGAAGGCGCCGCGGACCGCCGCGCTGGCTTCGCGCGTCATCCACAGCCGGGCGCGTTCGTACTCGGCGTTGCCCGCCCGCGTCTGCTCGGGGTGCACTACGCCGGCAACGCCTTCGATGTCGGTGGCGATCAGGATGCGCATGGGTTTTCCTCGTCGGGGAGCCGCCGCAGCGTCTCGCGCAGCGTGCGGCGTACATGGCCGTCGCGGCCGCGGACCGGCTCGGCGTGCCACAGGGCGTGGATGATGGCTTGTTCGGTGGCCTCCGCCGCCGCGCTGAACAGCGGGTCGAGGCGCGTCTCGTGCAGCATCGCCAGCGCCGGCATCGGCCGGGACGGGAGGTGGGGAAGCGTGTAGGCGGTGGAAAATGCCAGCGCGATGTCGCCGCTGCCGTGGCCGAACACCGAGCCGGTACGCGCCAGGCCCGCGCCCGCGCGCAGCGCCAGGCGGCGCAACTGGCGCGCGTCGAGCGGCGCGTCGGTGGCCAGCAGCATGATGATCGAGCCTTGCTCGGGCGACTCTTTTTCCGGGAAAGGAGCGGAGGGGATGGCCGCGAGTCTGCGCCCGAGCGGGCGCCCGGCCAGCGTCAATGATTCGAGCCTGCCGAAATTGGCCAGCACCAGCGCGCCGACGGTGTAGTCGCCGGTATGCCCGCCGGTTCGGCGCGAGGCGGCGCCGATGCCGCCCTTCAAGCCGAAGGCGCTCATCCCGCGCCCGGCGCCGACGCTGCCCTGGGCGAAGTCGGCGCTAGCGGCGTCGAGCGCGCCGCGGTAGTGCTCCTCGCTGACGGCCAGCGCGCGGATGTCGTTGAGGTAGCCGTCGTTGCATTCGAAAACCAGCGGATTGACCGTCGCCCACTCGCGCCCGAGCCGAGGGTGCGCGACCATCGCCGCGCGGATCTGGGCCTGCGCCAGCGTACCGACGGCGAAGGTGTTGCTCAGCGCGAGCGGCGTTTCGAAAACGCCGAGTTCCGCCACCTGGATCAGGCCGGCGCTTTTGCCGAAGCCGTTGATCACCACGGCGGCGGCGGGAATCTTGTCGACGAACGGATCGCCGGCGTGCGGCACGACGACGCTGACGCCGGTCTGGACGTCGCCCTGGTCGAGCGTGACGTGGCCGACGCGGATTTCGCCGACGTCGCTGATCGCGTCGCGCGCTCCGGAGGGCAGGGAACCGATGCGCGGCGGCTTCATCTCTGGTCGATCTTCGGATCGAGCGCGTCGCGCAGCCCGTCGCCCAGCAGGTTGAAGGCCAGCACGGTAAAGAAGATCGCCAGGCTGGGGAAGATGGCGATGTGCGGCGCGGTGACCATGTCGGCGCGGGCGGCGTTGAGCATGGCGCCCCATTCCGGCGTCGGCGGCTGCGCGCCGAGGCCGAGAAAGGACAGGCTGGCGGCGGTGATGATCGAGGTGCCGATGCGCATCGAGAAATAGACCACGATCGATGAAATCGTTCCCGGCAGGATATGGCGGACGAGGATCGTCCAGTCGGACGCGCCGATGCTGCGCACCGCTTCGATGTAGGTCAGGTTTTTCAGCACCAGCGTGTTGCCGCGCACCAGCCGGGCGAAGGCCGGGATGCTGAACACCGAGACCGCGGCGATGACGTTGACCATGCCGTTGCCGAGGATGGCGACGATGCCGATGGCCAGCAGGATGCCGGGGAAGGCGAAGAGCACGTCGCTGATGCGCATGGTGACGCGGTCCCACCAGCCTTCGTAGTAGCCGGCCATCAGGCCCAGGCCCGTGCCGACGATGGCGCCGATGGCGACCGAGAAGACGCCGGCGGCCAGCGAGATGCGCGCGCCCATCAGCACGCGGCTGAAAATATCGCGGCCGAGCGAATCGACGCCGAACCAGTGTTTGGCCGACGGCGTGGCGTTGAGCGCGTCGTAGTCGAAGAAGTTTTCCGCGTCGAAGGGCGCGAGCCACGGCGCCAGGACGGCGAGGCAGACCAGGAAGACGACGAAGCCGCAGGCGGCCACGGCCAGGCGCTGTTTCTTGAACTTGCGCCAGAATTCGGTCCAGGGCGTGCGCACGGCGGCGGATTTTTCGCCGCGCGGCACGCTGGCGGGGGAGGCGTCGGTGGTGGTCATCGCGGAGTCATTTATAGCGAATCGTCGGGTTGATCACGGCATAGAGGATATCCACCACCAGATTTATCAGGATGAATTCAAACGAGAAAAGCAGCACCTCGGTCTGGATGATCGGGTAGTCGCGCATGTCGACGGCGTCGATCAGCAGGCGGCCCATGCCGGGCCAGTTGAAGACGACCTCGACGACGATCGAGCCGCCGAGCAGGAAGCCGAATTGCAGGCCCATCATCGTGACCACTGGGATCAAGGCGTTGCGCAGGCAGTGCTTGAGGACCACCAGCGGCTCGCCGACGCCCTTGGCGCGCGCCGTGCGCACGAAGTCCTCCTGCATGATCTCGACGAAGGACGAGCGCGTGAACCGCGCCATCACGGCGGCCACCGCCGCGCCGAGGGTGATCGACGGCAGGATGTAGTGCTTCCACGAGTCCGCGCCCATCGACGGCAGCCAGCCGAGCTGGACCGAGAAAACCTGCATCAGCAGCATGCCGAGCGCGAAGGCCGGAAAGGAAATGCCGGAGACGGCCAGGGTCATGCCCAGCCGGTCCGGCCAGCGGTTGCGCCAGACCGCCGAGACGATGCCGATGCCCATGCCGAAGACCACCGACCAGCCCATCGAAGAGAGCGTCAGCCACAGCGTGGGCAGGAAGCGGTCGGCGACTTCCTGGCTGACCGGGCGCTTGCTGCGCATCGATTTGCCGAACTCGCCGCGCAGCGCGTTGCCGAAAAAACTGACGAACTGGATGTGCAGCGGCTTGTCCAGGCCGAGATCCTGGCGCACCAGCTCGACCGTCGCCGCGTCGGCTTCCGGCCCGGCGGCCAGGCGCGCCGGATCGCCGGGCAGCAGGTGCACGAACAGGAACACCAGCACCGCCACGATGAACAGCGTCGGGATCAGTCCGAGCAGGCGTTTGGCGAAATAATTCAGCATGAAATTTCCGAAGACGCGGGCACGCGGGATGTTCCCAGCTTCAAGCGCGGCGAACGCGGCGGGCAGGGCGGGCAGGGCGGAAAACCCGGATTGTGGACTCCGGGTTCCGCCGCGTCGATCCTGTCCGCCGCGGCGATCGGCGATCGGTCACTGCACATCGATGTCTTCGTACTCGTACGAGGCGTCCGGCATGACGTAGATGCCGCTCACGTTCTTGGCGCGGGCGTAGAGCATCTTTTCCGTCACCAGGAAGACCCACGGCGCGTCATTCCATATCTGCTCCTGCGCGGCCTTGTAGAGCCTTTCCTTCTCCGCCTTGTCGGTGGTGTTCAGGGCCTTGGCGATGTTGGCGTCGACCAGCTCGTTCTTGTAGTACGCCGTGTTCAGGAGTCCCGGCGGCCAGGCTTCGGAAGCGAGCAGCGGACGCAGCGCCCAGTCGGCCTCGCCGGTCGACGACGACCAGCCGATGTAGTACATGCGCACCGGCGCCTTTTGCGGATCGGGCTGGCTTTCCACGCGCTCGACGCGCTGTCCGGCTTCCAGCGCCAGGATCTGCGCCTTGATGCCGACCTGCGCCAATTGCTGCTGCGCGACCTCGATCACCTTCTGCGCCGTCGAGTGGTTGTAGGCCGACCACAGCGTCGTCTCGAAGCCGTTCGGATAGCCGGCCTCGGCCAGGAGCTGCCTGGCTTTCGCCGGATCGTACGGCCAGACACCGAATTTCTGCGCGTATTCGACGCCGGGCGGGACCGGCCCTTCGGCGGGGACGGCGTAGCCGGCGAAGGCGACCTTGGCCACCGCTTCCTTGTTGATCGCGTAGTTGACCGCCTGGCGCACCTTGACGTTGTCGAACGGTTTTTGCAGGGTGTTCATCGACAGCCAGCGTTGCACGATCGACGGGCCGGCGATGACGTCGACCTTGTCGTTCTGCTTGAGCTTCTCGGCCTGCTCGAAGGGCAGCGGGTAGGCGAAGCTCGCCTCGCCGGTCTGGAGGACCGTGGCGCGGGTGTTGTTGTCGATCACCGGCTTCCAGGTCAGGGTATCGACCTTCGGCAGGCCGGGCTTCCAGTAGCCGTCGAATTTCTTCACCTTCAGGTAGTCGGTCTGCTTCCACTCCTGGAACACGTAGGGGCCGGTGCCGACCGGGTTGAAGGCGATCTCCTTGCCGTATTTTTGCAGCGCCGCCGGCGAGATGATGACCCCCGAGGGGTGCGCCAGCACGTTGATGAACGGCGAGAACGGCTCCTTGAGCGTGAACTTCACGGTCTGCGCGTCGATCGCCTCGGTCTTGGCGATGCGGTTGAACAGCGCGTAGCGTTTCAGCTTGTTGTCCGGGTTGGTGACGCGGTCGAAGTTGGCCTTGACGGCGGCGGCGTCGAAGGCCGTGCCGTCGTGGAACTTGATTCCCGGGCGCAGCTTGATCGTGTAGCTCAGGCCGTCGGCGCTTGCCTCGTAGCCTTCGGCGAGCACGTTGATCAGCTTCATGTCCTTGTCGAAGCCGAACAGGCCCTGGTAGAACGACTTGGCCGCGGCCATCGACAGCGTGTCGTTGGCGTCGTAGGGGTCGAGCGTGGTGAAGGTGGAGGCGACGGCGAGCACCACGTCCTTGGCGGCAAACGCCGGCGCGGCCAGGGAAGCGGCCGCCAGCGAAGCCGCGATCAGCAGACGTCTGAAGCCTGGCAGAGGGGGAGAATGTTTCATCGATTCGTCCTTTATCAAAGAAAAACCCGCGGGGCGGGGTGGTTCAAAAAACGCCGGAAACGGCATGGCGCGCTACAAAATGCCCAGGCCCGACTTCCTGCAACGGGGCGAGCAAGGGTTCGTCGCCCAGCGCCCGGACGGGGCTGGGCATCTCGTCGGAGAGCAGCGGCCGATGGCGCTTGCGGCGGCCCGGATCGGCCGCCGGCACGGCGTCCATCAGCTTCTTCGTGTAGGGGTGCTGCGGGTTCTCGAAAATGGCGCGGCGCGGTCCGATCTCGACGATCTGGCCGAGGTACATCACCGCCACGCGGTGGCTGACGCGCTCGACCACCGCCATGTCGTGCGAGATGAACAGGAAGGCGAGAGCGAACTCTTTTTGCAGGTCGAGCAGCAGGTTGACGATCTGCGCCCGGATCGAGACGTCGAGCGCCGAGACCGATTCGTCGGCGATCACCACTTTCGGACCGGGCGCCAGCGCGCGGGCGATGGCGATGCGCTGGCGCTGCCCGCCGGAGAATTCGTGCGGGTAGCGCTGGGCGAACTCGACCGGCAGGCCGACCTTTTGCAGCAGCCAGTCGACCCGCTCCCGCGCCTTTTCGCCGAACGCCATCTTGTGCACCAGCAAGGGTTCCATGATCGAAAAGCCGACGGTGACGCGCGGATCGAGCGAAGCGAAGGGATCCTGGAAGATGAACTGGATGTCGCGGCGCAGGCGCTGCAGCGTAGGTCCCGCGAGCGTGTCGATGCGCTGCCCGGCGAACTCGATGGCGCCGCTCTGGCATTCGACGAGACGCAGCAGCGAACGGCCGGTGGTCGATTTGCCGCAGCCGGATTCGCCGACCAGCGCCAGCGTTTCGCCGGGGTAGAGATCGAAGCTGACCTTCTCGACGGCGTGCACCTGCCGGGTGACGCGCCCGAACAAACCGGTGCGCACCGGAAAGCGGGTGACCAGATCGCGCACGCGCAGCACCGGACCGCCGCCCGTCGCCACCGTCGCCTGCGGCTCCGGCGCGGCGTCGCGGGCGTCCGAATCGATTTGCAGCAGTTGGAACCTGGCGGGAAAGTCCTGTCCGCGCATGGCGCCGAGCCTGGGCACGGCGGAAAGCAGCGCCTGCGTGTAGGCGTGCCGCGGCGCGCTGAAAATGGCTACGGTCTCGCCTTCCTCGACCTTTTCCCCGGCGTACATCACCAGCACGCGGTCGGCGATTTCGGCGACGACGCCCATGTCGTGGGTGATGAACATCACGCCCATGCGCATTTCTTCCTGCAGGGTGCGGATCAGTTGCAGGATTTGCGCCTGGATGGTCACGTCGAGCGCGGTCGTCGGCTCGTCGGCGATCAGCAGCGCGGGGCGGCAGGAAAGGGCCATGGCGATCATCACGCGCTGGCGCATGCCGCCGGAAAGCTGGTGCGGGTAGCGCCGCAGCACCTGGCGGGACTCCGGGATGCGCACCAGTTCCAGCATGCGCAGCGCTTCGGCCCGCGCGGCGGCGCGATCCATGCCCTGGTGCAGGCGGATCGACTCGGCGATCTGCTCGCCGACCGGAAACACCGGATTGAGCGAGGTCATCGGTTCCTGGAAAATCATCGCGATGTCGGCGCCGCGCACGCCGCGCAAAGTGCCGCCGTCGGCCTGGGCGAGGTCGACGATCCGCCCGCCGTTGCGGCGCAGCAGCAGGCGTCCCTGGGTGATCCGGCCGCCGCCGTGCTCGACCAGGCGCATCAGCGACAGCGAGGTGACCGACTTGCCGGAACCCGATTCGCCGACGATGGCCAGCGTCTCGCAGCGATCGACGTGGAAGGAGAGATCCTTGACCGCCACCACGGTGCGCTCGCTGGTGGCGAACGATACGGTGAGCTCGCGCACGGCGACGACGCGGTTTTCGGGCAGGTCCGGCTCCGCTGCCAGGGGAGTAGTGTTCACGCCGGTCTCCATTCTTCCGCCGCGCGCGGGGCGGCAGATGGCCGGTAGATGGCCGTCGCGCGCGCGCCGCCGGCGCGCGCCTCGCCCCGGTACATGCCCTCGCTGTTGAACGGCATGCAGACCGTGCCCTGGGCGTCGACGGCGATCAGGCCGCCGAGTCCGCCGATGGCCGGTAGCTTTTGCATGACCACGATCTCGCAGGCATCGGCGAGCGCCAGGCCGCGGTATTCCATCAGCGCGCCGACGTCGTAGGCGGCCAGCAGGCGGATGAAGGTTTCGCCCGTGCCGGTGCAGGAAACGGCCGCGCTGCGGTTATTGGCGTAGCAGCCGGCGCCGATCAGGGGGCTGTCGCCGACGCGGCCGACGCATTTGTCGGTCACGCCGCCGGTCGAGGTGGCCGCCGCGAGGTTGCCTTGCGCGTCGAGCGCCACGGCGCCCACCGTGCCCATCCTGGCGCCGATCGCTTCCGGCCGCGCGGCCAGGGCCTGCGCGTCGTGGTCGAGCAGGCCGGAGCGGCCTTCCGCCAGGGCGCGCCGCCACTGCGCGTAGCGCGCCTCGGTGAAGTAGTAGCCGGGCGCGACGGTTTCTAGCCCGGCGTCGCGGGCGAAGGCTTCCGCGCCTTCGCCGACGAGCAGCACGTGGCGGCCGTCCTCCATCACCCGGCGCGCCGCCAGGATCGGGTTGCGCAGCGATTTCACGCAGGCCACCGCGCCGGCCGCCAGGCTGCGCCCGTCCATGATCGAGGCATCGAGCTCGTGCGTGCCGGCGTGGGTGAAGACGGCGCCCTTGCCGGCGTTGAACAAGGGGCATTCTTCCAGGCGGAAAACGGCTTCGGTCACCGCGTCGAGCGCGCTGCCGCCGCGTTCCAGGATGCCCTGGCCGCCCAGCAGCACATGTTCGAGAGCCGCGCGGTAGTCGCGTTCCTGCGCGGCGGAGAGGTCCTCGCGCGTGATCGTGCCGGCGCCGCCGTGGATGGCGATGACCGCGTTCATTCGTTTCGTCCTTCTTGCATCAGCCAGGGCAGGACGGATTCGGTCATCGCCGCGGCGGATTTCACGGAATGCTTGGCGTGGCGCGCGACGGCGGCGCACAGCGCCTCGATCACCGCGTGGATGGTCGAGTTCGAGGTCGCGTTGAAGCGGCTCGCGGCCCGCACGTACAGGCTCAGGTCGCCCAGCGGGGCGAGCGGCGAGGTCGGCGAGTCGGTCAGGGCGATGATGCGCGCGCCGCGTTCCTTGGCCTTGCGCGCGATGACGATGCTGTCTCTCAGGTGACGCGGAAAGGCGATCGCCACGAGCACGTCCTGCGGCTGCAGCCGGAACAGCGTGCGCACCCCGTGCGCCGGGCCGCCGATGCCGGCCAGCGATTGCACCTGCGGGCAATACAGGTCGAGACCGTGCGCCAGCATGCCGGCGAGATAGCCGCTGTCGCCGAAGCCCACGACCAGCACCCGCCGCGCGCCGAGGATGGCGGCGACGATCTGGTCGCAAGCCTCGGTCGGCAGGCTCTGCCGGATCGCTTCCAGGTTGGCGAGATTGTCGGCGACCGACGCCGCCATCACCTCGGCGCACGTCGCCTTGCGCGTCAGCTCGCTGCGCATCCGTTCGACCGGCGCCAGCGCGCTTTCGAAGCCGCGCACGAGTTCGGCGCGGAACGCCGGAAAGCCGGAAAAGCCCAGCGTGCGCGCAAAGCGATTGGCGGTCGCGACCGATACGCCGGTCGCCTCGGCCAGTTCGTCGATGCTCATCGTAGCCGCGCGGAACGAATGGGCCAGCACGTAATCGGCCATCCGCCGATGCGATGAAGTCAGTTCGGGCATCGCCTTGGCGATGCGTTCCTTGATCGTGCTGGCGGCCTGGTTTTGCAGCGACTTGCGTGGCATTGGAAAGGTGTCGTGAAAGGAACGAGTGAAATAATAGTTACACGGAACGCTTTAGTAAAGAAAATAATTTACACCGCTCCGGAACTGCGTCACAGCGTGTAATTATATGAAAATAAATTGAAAAAATACCTGATTCGGATTTTCCCCGACGCCCGATCCTGGTGCCTGCGGTCATTATTCCGCACGTTTGTGGTGCAATGAAAAGACGGGTACGGGCCGCCCCGATCCGCCGAAGGGAGGCCCGGAAACCCTGTCGATCATGAAACGGAGAGCAAGCGCAGGTGGGCTGGGCCCGCGGAGGCCCGACAATCAGCCGTTTCACGGCGTTGACGCTCGACGCAAAACACGTGCCGGCACTGGACCGGCATGCGTCCTTGCCGGGCACGCAAAAAAAAGCCGCCCAAGACAGGCGGCTTTAGCTAAGCTCCCTTCCGGGCGCACCGAGATGCGCCTATCGGGGGCGCTTCCCGGTGAATCCCACCCGGAAGGGAGGTGGTTCTCAAATGAAGCCAACCCCGTTCAAAAGTCGTTGGCAACGAGCCGTTAAATTGACCCTATGGGTCATGATAGCGGTCTTGCTGTCGTACAGCAAGCGTTGCTGGTAGTGGTGTAACGGCAAAGTAGTAATGTCCCCTTTGGGCAAGGTAGAAATGTCCCCTTGTTATTCCGGATGGAATGGAGGGGGAGATGTCAGAGGGGATCATCGGGATGAGTGTGAAGGAGCGAGAGCGGTTGCTTGTTCTTGAGGGTGTAGAGGAGAAGCGGCTGTTGCAAAGGGAAGCGGCGCGGCGTTTGGGGTTGTCGATACGTCAAGTCAAGCGTTTGTT
>JAISQQ010000022.1 GCA_031274075.1 Accumulibacter sp. | reverse complement strand
CGGAGCCGGGCAGCCCTGGATGAAAAATTTCATCGTGGAAGCCTCCGGGTTGAAACTTTTTGCGGATTCCGGGTGACAGAAGATGGTTCGGTTGGCGGGCGCGAAGTGCCCGCAAATGTTACTGTCCTCTGTCTCCCGTCCCCTGGAAGCCGGCCGCGGTCAATAAAATTTTCGCGTCCCTGTGTTCCGGATCGAGATTATCGGGATAATTTCATTTCGACTGTGATCTTGTCGACGCCGCTGCGCCGTGTTACACCACTAAGATGTGATTCATCAAAAACCGACTCCGGTTGGAAACTTCCCCCTTTAGGGGGATAACCCCGCACGGGAGGAGCGTAACCCCTTCCGTGCTTTCGTCCGGCCTGCCGGACGTGGATTGAAACATAGGTATGAACGCTTTTGTATTTTGGCTGGAGACGGCGCTTTGCCTGCCGTCTTGAAAGGAAGTTCCTTGGCGACGATTGGTTCACCCACGCTGTCTACCGTGCGCACCACCCGGCGCGTGCTCGCCGCCGAACTGCGCGCGGATGTGCTGTATCACGATCCGCTGCTCGATTGCCTGGTCGAACTGACCCAGTTGCTCGGACGCCCGAGCACGCGCGCCGCGCTCTCGGCCGGCCTGCCGCTGGAAAACGGTTGTCTCACGCCATCGCTGTTCGCCCGCGCCGCCGACCGCGCCGGCCTGACGAGCCGCATCGTGCGCTGCGCGCTGGGGGAGATCGACGCCGCCCTGCTGCCGGTGATCCTCCTGCTCGAGGACAATCAGGCGTGCATCCTGCTCGGCTGGAGCAAGTCCGGCAACTCGGCGCTGCTGCTGTTTCCGGAAACCGGACAGGGGCAGGTGGCGATGAGGCGCAAGAAACTGGTCGCGCGCTACACCGGCGTCGCGCTGTTCGCCCGGCCGCGCTTCAGCTTCGACGCGCGCGCGCCGGAAGTCGGCAAGATCGCCGGGCGCCACTGGTTCTGGGGCGCGCTGCTGGAGCAGATGGCGGTCTATCGCGACGTCATCGGCGCGGCGCTGCTGATCAACCTGTTCGCCGTCGCGCTGCCGCTGTTTACCATGAACGTCTATGACCGCGTGGTGCCGAACAACGCCACCGACACGCTGTGGATGCTGGCGATCGGAGTCTTCCTGGTGTTCGGCATGGATTTCGTGATGCGCCTCCTGCGCAGTCATTTCATCGATCTGGCGAGCGCGCGCATCGACGTCAAGCTGTCGGCGCTGATCATGGGGCGCGTGCTGGGCATGCGCCTGGAAGGCCGCCCGGCGTCGGTCGGTTCGTTCGCCTCCAACCTGCGTTCGTTCGAATCGGTGCGCGATTTCATCGCCTCGGTGACGGTCACCGCGCTGATCGATCTTCCCTTCGCGCTGCTCTTCCTGCTGGTGATCGCCTGGATCGCCTGGCCGCTGGCGCTGATTCCGCTGTGCGGCCTGGTCATCGGGCTGATCTACGCCTATTTCCTGCAATTCCGCATGTACGAGCTGGCCGAGACGACCTACCGCGCCGCCGCCATGCGCAACGCCGCGCTGGTCGAAAGCCTGACCGCGCTGGAAACGATCAAGACGCAGGCCGCCGAGGGTTCGGTGCAGCGCAAATGGGAACGCACCACCGCCTTCCTGGCGCGCACCGGCGCCAAGCTCCGCCTGTTTTCCGCCTTCGCCAGCAACGGCGCGACGATCATCATGCAACTGGTCAACGTGCTGCTGGTCATCGCCGGGGTGTACCTGATCCACGAGCGCCTGCTGACCCTGGGCGGGCTGATCGCCACCACCATGCTCGGCGGCCGCGCCATGGCGCCGCTGGGGCAGGGCGTCGGCCTGCTGATGCAGTTCCAGAACGCGCGCACCTCGCTGGCCACGCTCGACAAGCTGATGGAACTGCCGGTCGAGCGCCCGGACGCGGCGGCCTTCGTGCACCGCCCGGAACTGCAGGGCGCGATCGAATTCCGCGAGGTCTCGTTCAGCTACCCAGGGCAGGGCGAGCCGGCGCTGAAGGGCGTTTCGCTGCGCGTCAAGCCGGGCGAGCACGTGGTCATCCTCGGGCGCACCGGCTCCGGCAAGAGCACGCTGCAAAAGCTGATCCTCGGCCTGTACCAGCCGAGCGAAGGCGCGGTGTGCATGGACGACATCGACCTGCGCCAGCTCGATCCCGCCGACCTGCGGCGCAACGTCGGCTACGTCGGGCAGGAAGCGATGCTGTTCTACGACACGCTGCGCGAGAACATCGCCATCGGCGCGCCGCACGCCGACGACGCGGCGATCATACGAGCCGCCGAGATCGCCGGACTGTCGGAGTTCGTCAACCGCCACCCGAAAGGCTTCGACATGCCGATCGGCGAGCGCGGCGAATCGCTCTCGGGCGGGCAGCGCCAGCAGGTGGCGATCGCCCGCGCGGTATTGATGGACCCGCCGGTGCTGCTCTTCGACGAACCGACCAGTTCCATGGACTTCTCCACCGAGGCCGCCTTCAAGGAACGCCTGAAGCCCTACGCGGCGAACAAGACGCTGGTGATCGTCACCCACCGCACCAGCCTGATCGAGCTGGCGCCGCGCATCGTCATCGTCGACGACGGGCGGATCGTCGCCGACGGCCCACGCGACAAAGTGATCAAGGCCCTGCAGTCCGGCCAGGTCGAAAGGAAGGTTTCATGAGTCATTCGCTATCGCTCGGCAGGATGCTGGGGCAGCTCTTCCGGCTCGGCCAGGTCGGCGGCGCCATGAGCGGGCGCCTGATCGACCGCATGGTGGACCGCTCGCTTCCGGCACGGAAGGAAGGCGAGCTGGACTTCGCCGCCGACTCCGACTATGCCCTGATCCAGCAGGAGCCGCTGCGCGCGCGCCTGGTGTTGCGCATGGCCGCCGTCGCCGTCGCCGTCGCCGTCGCCTGGGCCGCCCTGAGCAGCATCGACGAAGTGACGCGCGGCGAAGGCAAGGTCATTCCCTCGCGCCAGTTGCAGGTGCTGCAAAGCCTCGACGGCGGCGTGGTGACGGAAATCCTGGTGCGCGAGGGCGACGTGGTCGAACCCGACCAGGTCCTGCTGAGCATCGACCAGACGCGCTTCGTCTCCTCGGTGCGCGAGAGCCGCGCGCAGATCCTGGCGCTGCAGGCCAAGGCCGCGCGCCTGCGGGCGCTGGCCGAGGGCGAGCCTTTCGTCCTGCCGCCCGAGCTGATCAAGGAAGACCCGAAGACCGCCGACGAGGAACGCCGCCTCTACGAATCGCGCCGCAGCGAACTGGAGACCACCGTCTCCATCGCCCGCCAGCAGCTTTCCCAGCGCCACCAGGAGCTGGCCGAGGCGCGCGCGCGCTACGCGCAGGCCAGCCAGGCCTACGTGCTCTCCTCCAAGGAACTCGAGGTGACCCGGCCGCTGATCGGCACCGGCGCCGTTTCCGAGGTCGAACTGCTGCGCCTCGAACGCGACGCCAGCCGCTTCCGCGGCGAACGCGACATGGCGGGGGCGCAGATCTCGCGCCTCCAGTCGGCGATCAGCGAAGCCAACCACAAGATCGAGGAAGTCACCCTCGCCTTCCGCAACGAATCCGGCAAGGAACTCGCCGACACCATGGGCCGGCTCAACAGCCTCTCCGAAGGCAGCGTCGGCCTGGCCGACAAGGTCGAGCGCGCGGTGCTGCGCTCGCCGGTCAAGGGCACGGTCAAGCGCCTGCTGGTCAACACCGTCGGCGGCGTGGTGCAGCCCGGCAAGGACATCGTCGAAATCGTCCCGCTCGAAGACGCGCTCCTCCTGGAAGCGCGCGTGCAGCCGCGCGATATCGCCTTCCTGCGTCCCGGCCAGAAAGTGATGGTCAAGTTCACCGCCTACGATTTCGCCATCTTCGGCGGACTCGAAGGCGTACTCGAACACATCGGCGCCGACACCGTGGTCGACGAGAAGGGCAACGCCTTCTACATCGTGCGCGTGCGCACCAACCAACCCGAGCTGGGCTACGACATGCCGATCATCCCCGGCATGGTCGCCGAGGTGGACATCGTCACCGGCGAAAAAAGCATCTTGAGCTACCTGCTCAAGCCGGTGTTGCGCGCCAAGGCGCGCGCCTTCACGGAACGCTGACCATGCCCTACGCCTTCCTGTCGCACGACGCGCGCCTGCGGGAAACCTGGAAACAGGCGTTTCCCGACCTGATCGCCGCGCCGCTGGCGCGCGTGCCGAAAGCGGCGACCCTGATCTGGGCGCTGCGCCCGCCGGGGCCAAAGGTGAACATGGGCGCGCTGGCCGCCAGCCTGTGCCGGCAGGCCGCCGGCCGGCCGCTGATCGTGCTCGCCGACGAACCCGACGAAGAAGAAGCGCTCGCCGCCCTGGCCGGCGGCGCGTCCGGCTACTGCAACGGCCACGCCGCCCCCGCCGTCCTGGCGCGGGTCGCGCAAGCCGTCGCCAACGGCGGCCTGTGGGTCGGGCAAGGCCTGATGCAGCGCCTGCTCGCGGCCACCTCGCGCGGCCTGGCGGCGGCGTCGAAAGGCGGCCCGGCCGCGTGGCGCGAGCGCCTCACCGCGCGCGAACAGGAAACCGCCCTCCTGCTGTCCCAAGGCGCCAGCAACAAGGAAATCGCCCGGTACATGAACATCACCGAGCGCACAGTCAAGGCGCACGTCGGCGCGATGCTCGAAAAACTAGGCGCCCGCGACCGCCTGCAACTCGCGCTGATTGTCAACGGGGTTCAGGTGACAGGTGGCAGGTGACAGGGGTCAGGTGGCAGAGCCTGTGCACGATTTTCCCTGGGAGCGCGGGGCACCAGCCCCGCAACAGCGGCGGTGATGTCATTGCCGCTGTTGCGGAACTGGCGCCCCGCGCTCCCGGAGAATCTCGCAAACATTTCTTGGCCCGCGGAATGAGCTTCGGTTCCATCAAGCCGCGACAGTGATACCGGGGGCGTGGGCAGGGCGCGCGGGCTGTACCACGATCTCGACGTGCTGATCCAGCGACACCAGCGCCTGCATCAGTCGCTCCAGAGAGATGTTCTGGAGTTTATAGCGGCGCACCTGGGACACCTTGGGCTGGGTCATCCCGGTGATCGTCGCCGCTTCCGTCTGGCTCAGGCCACGCTGGTCGATCAGTTCGTTGAGCTTGATAGCGAGCGCGGCCTTGGCCGACAGTTCTTCGGCGTCATCGAAGCCGAGATCCAGCAGTACGTTGTCGGTACCTTGGGGGGGATCATTGCGATTCATCATTTCCTCCTGCTCACGCCATATCGAGTGAGCACTGCTTTCAGTCGCTTCCCGATCAGTTCCACGTCTGGCCGCGGCGTGGCAATGCCGGACTTGGACTTCTTCTGGAAGGCATGCAGCACATGCACCGCGTCACCGATCCGCACGGCATAGACCGCCCGGAAGCTGTCGCCGCGGTGATCTTCCACCAGTTCATACACCCCGGAACCCAAGCCCATCCAAGGCTTGGCCGAGTCGGGCGTGCGGCCCAACTGGACAATGAACAGCGCCACGCCCATGTCTTTCTGCACGTCGATGGGAAACTCCTTGAAGTCCTTCTTCGAAGAACCTTCCCAGTACAG
>JAISQQ010000463.1 GCA_031274075.1 Accumulibacter sp. | reverse complement strand
TGGTGTCTACGGACTGGCTCGCCAAGAACCTGCAAGAGCCCAATGTCCGCATCATCGAGGTCAGCGTCAATCCCGGCGTTTATGAGCGCGCGCACGTGCCGGGGGCGGTCAATTTTTCCTGGCATTCGGATTTGAACGACAGGGTTCGCCGTGACATCGTCAGCAGGGAAAATTTTGAGAAGCTCTTGTCCGACGCGGGCGTGAGCGACGACAAGATCGTCGTTCTCTACGGCGACACCAATAACTGGTTCGCGGCCTGGGGCGCCTGGGTTTTCGATATTTACGGCGTGAAGAACGTCTACCTGCTGGACGGCGGACGCGCCAAGTGGGAAGCGGAAAATCATCCGCAGAACAACCGCGTTCCCGAATACGCCAAAACCAGCTACAAGGTGGCGAGCGTCAATCGGGAGCTGCGCGCCCGTCTGCCCGACACCCTGGCGGCGGCGGAAGGCAAGTCCGGCGCGAAGCTCCTGGACATCCGCTCGCCCGACGAATATTCGGGCAAGATTTTCGCGCCGGCGGGCATTCAGGAACTCTCGATCCGCGCCGGTCACGTTCCCGGCGCGGTCAATGTTCCCTGGGGACAGGCGGTCAATAAGGACGGCACCTTCAAGTCCGCCGAAGAACTGAAGAAGATTTATGGCGCGGTCGGTATCGACGGCTCAAGCCCGGTCATCACCTATTGCCGCATTGGCGAGCGCTCCAGCCATACCTGGTTCGCCCTGAGCAAGATACTGGGCTACAGCACCAAGAATTATGACGGTTCCTGGACTGAGTACGGCAATACGGTCGGCGTGCCCATCGACAATCCCATCGGCACCATCTGGGCCGCAAAATGAAATCCGCCCAATCCGCCGAATCCGCCAAACTCGGAAAGGCGGGAATTTTCAGCCTCCTGTCTGTGGGCGCGTGAAAAACCGCAGACTTCATGCCTGCCTTTGGGCAGGCATTTTTTTCGAGGACGGATTCATTCCGGCTCCGATGGAATTGACCCATGTCAAGCACTCCTTGCGTCATTTCCGCATCCGCGGAAATGACGCTTGTCCAGAGTCTTCCGAATCAATGTTTTCTTGGATTTGAATCGCGCGCCATGCCAATCCAACAAGCGCTTTCTTTCGTCATATTATTGTCGCTGGGGGCTTTCGGGTTCTGGCTGCACGGCGAACCGGGCGGGCGAGTGGGATCCTTTGCCCTGGTCAGCGGCCTGGCGCTGGGCATCGTCATGCAACGCAGCCGTTTCTGTTTTTATTGCCATCTGAAAGATTACCTGCAAGCGGGCAAGCCGCACGGCGTTCTGGCGCTGCTGCTGGCGATTGCCGTGGGGCTGGTCGGCTATACCGTGGTGCTCGGATCGTGGCTGCCGGAACCCGCGCCGGGCAATTTGCCGCCCGACATCCACATTGGCCCGGTAAGCTGGGCCTTGGCCGCGGCGGGATTGGCCTTTGGCTCCGGCATGTCCATTTCCGGCTCCTGCATCAGCGCCCACTGGTATCGCCTGGCGGAAGGCTCGCCAAGGTCGCCGTTCGCGCTCCTGGGCGTCGTCGCCGGGTTCGTGCTGGGATTCAAAAGCTGGAACGGTCTCTACAGCTTGAGCGTGGCCGACGCGCCGGTTCTCTGGCTGCCGGCCTATCTTGGCTACGCCGGCGCGTTGCTTTTGCAACTGGCGGTGCTGGCGCTGATTGCCGCCGGGGTGTGGCGCGGCTTTGCCCGCCGCAATGGCAGCAATGAAGTCCCGGCCGGCGAGCGCCTCGCCAACGCGCGCGAAACGCCCTCCCTGGCGCAGATCTGGCGCCGGCTGTGGCGGGAGCGCTGGGCTTGGTGGACGGGCGGCCTGATGGTCGGGCTGATCGGCGCCCTGGTCATCGTGCGCATGAATCCCCTGGGCGCGACGGCCCCTCTGGCCGCTCTGGCGCGCGGCCTCGCGGCCAGGCAGGGCTGGATTCCGGAAAAGCTGCATGGCCTCGACGGATTCGCCGGCTGCGCCAGCCTGCCGCAAGACGGCTGGTTTACACCCGAAATCCTGCTGCTGGCAGGACTGGTCGGCGGCGCTTTCGCCGCGGTCCTGATGGGAGGGCAATTTGCCTGCCGCCGCCCGCGCTGGAACGACGTCGCGCGCGGCCTTGGCGGCGGCGTCCTGCTGGGTTGGGGCGCCATGACCGGCCTGGGCTGCACCATCGGCACCCTGCTCTCGGGAACACAAGCCGGCGCCGTCTCCGGCTGGGTTTTCGGAACAGCCATGCTAATAGCCATCGTTATCGGAAGACAGAAATTTGCGGGCGCAAAGCGCCCGGTAACTGAACTGTCCTCTGATCCCTGATCCCTGATTCCTGATCCCGATCAATGCAGCGTTTGTGACGGCGCGTTGTCGAGATCGGGCATCTCGGCGTGCACGGTCTCGCCTTCGATATTGGGATAGAGCGGGGCGCCGCAATCGTCGCAGAACTCGAACGGGAACTGCTGGTTATGCACGATCACTTCCTTGATGCCTGATTCGCGCAGCAGCGACTCGACTTCGCCGATGACGTCCGTCGCCTCGTCCTCGTTGCCGAGCAGCGGCCAGACGATGCCGTGGTAGATCGCCTCGCTGTTGCGCGGACCGAAGCCGATGCGGTATTCCTCCAGGCGCTTGTCGTAAAAGCCGCCGACGACCGCGCGCAGGGATTCGGCCGGCTTGCCGAAAGTGGTCTGCAGGAAGGCCACCGAGGCGCGCAGGGAATACGGACGCGAAGCCATGTCGGCCAGACGGCAGGCGGCGTGATAGGCGTCGGCCAGGAGCGGCTGGAAGGCGCAGCCGGCGAGCAGGGATTCCAGCGACGGCCCGCCCTGCTTGACCCATTCCTTGAGCGCCGACTCGCGCGTGACGCCGTCGGCTTCGTTCCAGCGGAAGATCGGCATGCCGCGCGGCACGGCGACGGCGCCGATCAGGTAGCGCGTGTCGGAAAGAAACTGATTGGTTTCCGGCATGTCCGAAATATCCTGTTGCAGCGGCTTGCCGCACAGCGCCGCGCCGCCCAGGTCGCGCATCAGTTGCCAGGTGTCGACGAAGCTGCGCGGCAACTGGTCGGGGCTGTAGAGGTAGTCGACCAGGGCGATCTGCGCGGCGGCGGAGAAGACGTGCGCGCCGAGATGCACCTTGAGCGTTTGCAGCGTCCCCGGCGGAATCGTCCCTGCGGGGATCGAGAAACGCGACCAGGCCAGCAGCGGAACGTTGAACAGCAGGACGTCGTGGTCGCGTCCCTGGTGCGTCAGCACGCAGGACTCGGCGCGCGCCTCGATGGCGTCGGCCAGGCAATCGTGCGCCGCCGCGTGCGAATCGAACAGGCGGTCGAGCGAGGCGTTCAGGTCTTCCTCCGCGCCTTCCTGGAGGATGCGGTCGATGAGTTCGACGAGCTGCCTTTCCCAGAAATCCTCTTCCAGCCGTCCCCCGGATTCGGCCAGTCCGGTAGCCAGGTGGCCGAGTTCGGTGGCATCCGAAGACATGCGTTTGCGCGAGGAGAGGCGGTTGCGTTTCATGGCGGTTTTCCGCAGATTGGATAATTCGTTATTGTAGCCTGTAGCCGGCGGTGACGGCGCTCAGCCGCGCGTGCCAACAGGGCCGGAGCACTATGCGGCTTCGTTTGCGTCGCGGTGATTTCTCTGGGGCGCGGGTCTTCGGCCCGCCTGGGCGTTGGCGCAAAACCGTTGGTGCACACTGTAGGGCGGG
>JAISQQ010000458.1 GCA_031274075.1 Accumulibacter sp. | reverse complement strand
ATTTCGCTGGCGCTCACGTATTTTTCCAGTAGTTCGCCAAGAATTTCGCGGGCTTCCGGTGTGAATGTGTCAAAAAATGCCGCCTGTTCTTTTTTCATGCGTTCGGCACGCTGGCGGCGGGTCAGCAGTGGGGCGTTGTAGGCGAGATGGCACAGGAGGTCGAAAGGGTCGGCGTCCGGTTGTTTCGCTTCCTCGGCGAGAGTCGAAAAATCGATGCCGCGCTCGGCAAGTTGCCGGATGATGTTGGCGCGTTGAGTCGCATCGGCCCAGCGGGCGCGCAGGTCGTCGGGGCTGGCGCAGAGGATGCGTACCTTTTCGGCGGTGTAGTCGGTGAGTTTGACGACGCGCAGTTGTTTGCCGTCGGCATCGAGTTCGTAGACGAGTTCGGCGGCAATTTCGACCTGACCGCCGTCGAAATAGTATTTTCGCGGTGACGGATCCCTGAGAACGAACACTTGGGAATCGACAATAGGCGGATATTGTATGTTTTCGTCCTCTGCTGCCTCTACTTCTTCGGGCGTCTCGATGACGGTGTTTTTGACTTGCCCGTATTCGTCGATTTCTTCCTGCGTGGCAAAGGCGGGGTCGCCGTCGAATTCCGGGTCGGCAAAGTTGCGCGTGGCGGCGCCGGTGTAGTCGAGGATGTTGAACCAGAGTTTGCCGTAGTCGTCGCGCACGCGGGTGCCGCGTCCGATGATTTGCTTGAATTCGGCCATCGAGTTCACCAGGCGGACGAGGACGACGTTGCGGCAGGTGGGCGCGTCCAGTCCGGTCGTCAGCAGTTGCGAGGTGGTGAGGATGGCTGGGGTGCGCGTTTCGACATCCTGAAAGCGTTGCATGTGGCCGCGCCCGATGTCGCCTTCGTCGGCGGTGACGCGGCAGACGTAATCGGTGTTTTGGCGGACGATGTCGGCATTCAGGTTGTTCAGCGCGGCGCACATTTCGGAGGCGTGTTCCTGATCGACGCAAAAGATGATGGTCTTGGCGTAGCGGTCGGTTTTTTTCAGGAAGTCGGTGAGATGGCGGGCAAGCGCCTGGGTGCGGGCGCGCAAGGCGATGCGGCGCTCGAAATCGGCGGTGTTGTAGACCTCGTCGGGAATGTCGCGCCCGTAGCGGTCGAGCTCGTCCTTGTTGGGACGCCAACCGGCAGCGTCCCATTGCGTGACGATGCGGTGCACGCGGTAGGGCGCGAGGAAGCCGTCTTCAATGCCTTGCCGGAGGCTGTATTGATAGATGGGGTTGCCGAAATAAAAGTAGGTGTCGCGGTCATCGAGGCGCAGGGGCGTGGCGGTCATGCCAAGTTGATAGGCGGGCGCGAAGTATTCGAGAATTTCGCGCCAGTTGGAATCTTCTCTGGCGCTGCCGCGATGACATTCGTCTACGATGATGAGGTCGAAAAAATCCGGCGCGAATTCGCGGTAGAGTCCGGGGCGGTTGGCGTCTTTGGCAATGGATTGGTAGGTGGCGAAATAAAGTTCGCGGCTGAAGACGACCTCGCCGTTTTCGATTTTGTGGCGGGCGTCGCCAAAAATGGCGAAGTCCTTGTCCTTGGGGTCATCCACCAGAAAATTGCGGTCGGCAAGGTAGAGGATGCGCGGCTTACGGGTGGGGTCATTTCTGGCGTTCCATCTGTTTCCAGCAAATCTGGAAGGCCACCACCGTTTTTCCCGTTCCGGTCGCCATTGTGAGCAAGACGCGCTTTTGACCTTGCGCGATGGCTTGCACGGCGCGGTTGATGGCGATGCGCTGGTAGTAGCGCGGCGCTTTGCCGGTGGTGTGGTTGGCGGGGGTGAGCAGGTGGGCGGCAATCGCGTCGGCGGTGAGATTTTCTCCGGCGCGCAGGCGCTCCCAAAGTTCGTCGGGCGTCGGGAAAGCGGCCAGTTTGCGTTCTATGCCGGTGAGGTAGTCGAATTCGATAATCTCAATGCCATTCGTGGCGTAGGCGAATTTGAGACCGAGAATGTCGGCGTATGCTTTGGCTTGCTGGAGTCCGCTTGCGGCGGGCTTGTCTTCGGCTTTTGCCTCGACGACGGCGATGGGGAAATCGCGGGTGTAGCAGAGAATGTAATCGGCGCGTTTTCCGGGGCGGCGGGTAGCGCGGCTGCCCTGTACGACGATGCGCCCATCGGTGAAAGCGCGTTGCTCGGCGATGGAATGCGGGTCAGTTTCCCACCCCGCGTCCTGCAAGGCGGGGGTGATGTAAATGCGGCAGGTGTCGGCTTCGGTCGGCATGGCTCAGCCCGGATCACTTTCATCGATACACATTTTCATGTTCCATGGATGGCGGCAATCTCCAGACGCGATCCTTTGCCGTCAGCTTCCTTGCCGCTTTGCCGTCGGCAAGATGAAAGGGATTGAATACGACACGCGACACGCGCGGCGAAAGCTAAAACCGCCTTTGACGCGGATGCCGCAAAGGCGCTCGAGAGCGCGGAAAAGAAGCTTGACATCCGCATCGAAGGAGTTTTCGCAAAACATCCGGATCAGCCGATCAGCCGTATTCGACCCGCACGTTCTCGCTGCCCAGCCAATCGCCCAGCGCCGTCAGCAAGTCGTTTTCCAGCCGCACGCGGCTGTTTTCGCCGAGCGCCAGCTCGCACGCCGCCTGCGCGTTGCGGTAGGACAGCCGCACCGGGCAGTTTCCTGGCGTATAGGGCGTCAACAGGGCTTGCAGGCGTTGCGCCGCCGCGCCGGCGGCGCTGGCCTGGCCGTTGAGCGACAGGCGCAGATAGCGGGCGAAGCGGCCGCGCGCCTCGGGCAGGGTCAGCAGGCGATCGGCGACGACGCGCACCCGGCCTTCGCCGACGAAATCGTCGTTCTGCACCTTGCCTTCGACGATCAGCAGCTCGTCTTCGCGGATCTTGTCGCGCTCGGCCTCCAGGATTTCGTTGAATACCGTGATTTCCAGCGACGTCGTGCCGTCGTCGAGCCGCACCAGCGCCATCTTGCCGCGCGAGCCGATCCGGGTGCGCACACCGGTCACCAGGCCGGCGATCAACTGCGGCTCCTTCTTCGCTTCCAGCGCGGACAGCGGCCGGCTGGCAAAACGCGACACTTCCCGCCGCAGCTCGTTGAACGGATGTCCGGAGAAGAAAAAACCGAGCGAGAGCTTCTCCTCGGCGAGCTTCTGCCGCTCCTTCCAGCGCGGCGTTTCGCAGTAGCGCGGCTTGTGCTCATCCGCCGCGTCGCCGTCGAGCAGGTCGAACAGGCTGACCTGCATGGCGTTGCGCTCGGCCTGCTCGGCCGCCTCGATGGCTATGCCGACCGAGGCCAGCAGCCGCGCCCGGTGATCGTCGAGCGCGTCGAAGGCGCCGGCGCGGATCAGCGCCTCGACGGCGCGGCGGTTGACCATGCGCTTGTCGACGCGCGCGCAGAAGTCGAACAGGTCCTTGAACGGCCCGCCCGCCTGGCGCGCCTTGAGGATCACGCTAACCGCCTGCTCGCCGGTGCCCTTCACCGCGCCCAGTCCGTAGCGGATGGTCTGGCGGTCGACCGGCACGAAGCGGTATTCCGACGCGTTCACGTCCGGCCCGAGCACGCTAAGCCCGTTGATGACGCAGTCGTCGTGGAAGTTTTTCACCGCGTCGGTATTGTCCATGTCGGACGACAGCGTCGCGGCCATGAACGCCGCGCAGTGATGCGCCTTGAGCCAGGCCGTCTGGTAGGTGACGACGGCGTAGGCGGCGGTGTGCGACTTGTTGAAACCGTACTCGGCGAACTTGGTCATCAGGTCGAACAGATGCTCGGCGAGCGCCGGGTCGTAGCCTTTCTGCTTCGCGCCCGCGGCAATCGTCTCGCGGTGCCTGGCCATCTCCTCGGGCTTTTTCTTGCCCATCGCCCGGCGCAGCATGTCGGCGCCGCCCAGCGTGTAGCCGCCGACGATCTGCGAAATCTGCATCACCTGTTCCTGATACACGATCACGCCGTAGGTCGGTTCCAGGCAGCCCTTGAGGTCGTCGTGGAAGTAGTCGATCTTCTGCAGACCCTTCTTGCGCAGGATGAAGTCGTCGACCATGCCCGAGCCGAGCGGTCCGGGACGGTAGAGCGCGAGCACGGCGATGATGTCCTCGAAGCGGTCCGGCTGCAGCTTCCTGAGCAGCTTTTTCATGCCGTCCGATTCCACCTGGAAGATCGCCGTGGTATTCGCGTCCTTGAGAATCTGGTAGGCCTTCGGGTCGTCGAAGCTCAGCGTTTCGAGCGCCGGGCGCTCGCCGCTCAGCTTCTCGACGTAATCGACGGCCAGCCGGATGGTGGTCAGGTTGCGCAGGCCGAGAAAGTCGAACTTCACCAGGCCCAGCTTCTCCACGTCGTCCTTGTCGTACTGCGAGATCACCGAGGCGCCGGCGTCGGCGGAATAGAGCGGACAGAAATCGGTCAGCTTGCCGGGGGCGATCAGCACGCCGCCGGCGTGCATGCCGATGTTGCGCGTGAGATCCTCGAGTCGGCCGGCCAGATCGAACAGTTCCCTGAGCTCCTCTTCCTCCTCGATGCGCTGCTTCAACTGCGGCTCGGCCTCGATCGCCTTCGCCAGCGACAAGGGCTTGTTCTGCTCGACCGGGATCAGCTTGGAGATCTGGTCGCAGCGGCTGTACGGCATGTCGAGCACGCGCCCGACGTCGCGGATGACCGCCTTCGACGACATCGTGCCGAAGGTGGCGATTTGCGATACGGCGTCGTGCCCGTACTTGTCGCGCACGTACTCGATGACCCGGTAGCGCTTGTCCTGGCAAAAGTCGATGTCGAAGTCGGGCATCGACACCCGCTCGGGGTTGAGGAAGCGCTCGAACAGCAGGGCGTAGGCCAGGGGATCGAGGTCGGTGATGCCCAGCGAAAAGGCGACCAGCGAACCGGCGCCCGAACCGCGCCCCGGGCCGACCGGCACGTCGTTCTTCTTGGCCCAGTTGATGAAGTCGGCGACGATCAGGAAATAACCCGGAAAACCCATCTGGACGATCATCCGGATTTCCGCCTTCAGGCGATCCTCGTAGATCGGCCGCTGTTTTTCGCGCCCGGCAGGATCCGGATACAACTGCCGCAGGCGGCGTTCCAGGCCGCGCTCGGCCTCTTCGGCCAGGAACTCGGCGAGCGAAACGCCGTCCGGCGTCGGAAAGTCCGGCAGGTAATTCTTGTATAGGCCGATCTCCAGATTGCAGCGCTTGGCGATCTCGACCGAATTCTCCAGCGCCTCGGGCATATCCTGGAACAGCTCCGCCATTTCCCCGGGCGACTTGAAATACTGTTCCTCGGTGTACAGCCGGGGCCGCCGGGCATCGCCCAGCATATACCCCTCGGCGATGCACACGCGCGCCTCGTGCGCCATGAAATCGCCGCGCTCGAGGAACTGGATCGGATGCGTGGCGACCAGGGGCAGGCCCAACTCCGACGCCAGTTGCGCGGTCGCCGCCACGAGCATTTCCTGCGGCGCGTGTCCGCGGGGATGCGGACGCTGCACTTCGAGATAGAAGGCCTGCGGAAACAGCCCGGCCCAGTGCGCCGCCCGCTCCCTCGCCTGCTCCGGATGCTCCTGCAGCAAGGCCTCGCCGACGTCGCCCTGCGCCGCGCCGGACAGCGCGATCAGCCCGTCGACGCCGGTTTCCGCGAGCATCGCGCGCGTGATTTCGGCGCGGCCGCGAACGCGCGGCTGCAGATACGCCCGCGTCAGCAGCTCGCACAACTTCAGGTAACCCTGCCGCGAACGGCACAGCAGCAGCATCCGGTAGGGCCGGTCGGGGTCGGTTTCGTTGGCCAGGTGGATGTCGCAGCCAAAGACGGGTTTGATCCCCTTGCCGCGCGCGGCCAGGTAAAACTTGACCAGCCCGAAGACGTTGGCCAGATCCGTGAGCCCCAGCGCCGGCATGCCGCAAGCCGCCGCGCGCGCCACCGCGGCATCGATGCGCACGATGCCGTCGGTGACGGAGTATTCACTGTGCAGGCGAAGATGGACGAAACTCGGGTTGGGCATCGCGCTATTTTACCCCGAGGCATGAAACAATCCCTTACACCTGCTTACCGCCGCGCCATACATTCCCCAGGCGAAGCCGATATCCTGCTCGCGTCACGAAACAAGGAGCGCCACATGAAAACCCGCTTTGCCATCATTCTTTCGCTTTCCCTGGGACTATTCACCGCCAGCGCCGCCCAAGCCAGGGACGCTACGCTCGGCGCCATCGTCGGCGGCGGACTGGGAGCCGTCATCGGCAGCCAGGTCGGCGGCCGCGACGGCGCGGTCATCGGCGGCGCCGTCGGCGCCGTCACCGGCGCGATCGTCGCCGCCAGCGACCGCCGGCATCGCCGCGGCGCGTACTATTACGCGCCACCGCCTCCGCTACGAGTCTATGCGCCCGCTCCCGTCTATGTCCCGGCTCCGGTCTACGTGCCCGCGCCGGTGTATTACCACGCACCCCAGCGCGTTGTCCGCCTCCCCCCGCCGCGAAACCCGTGGCACAACGCGCGTCCCGCCCGCCACGACGC
>JAISQQ010000445.1 GCA_031274075.1 Accumulibacter sp. | reverse complement strand
TCCCCGGCCCCGCGCCGTGCCCCTGGACGAAGCCGTCGCTGCGCAGCGAATCGGCGAACAGCGCGGCGCAGAGGACGAACAGCACCAGCATCATCTTGTATTCGCCCTTGGGGCGCGCGTGGTCGTCCGCTACCGGTTCATCTTTTGCGTTTTCCGACATGATTGATCCCTCTCTGGTTTGTGACCCCACCGCGATCCGGCGCTTGCGCGCCGTCCTCCCTGGGGGCCGGATACTCCGTATCGCCCACAAGCTCCAGAATTATCGATGCGGTGAGTTCGCTTGTGCGGAAATCGAAGTCTATGCCTTCTTCACGATGAATGTTAGAAAGCCCCCGCGCGCGGGTCACCCAACTAAAGTCAGGAAGTTTCCCCGCGCGGGGCGATGCCGCGAGTTTATCTTGCGAACAAGATAATCGCCTGCGCAGATGTTGTAAACAGTCTCAAAAAATCTTTTATATTCAACATATTATAAGATGTTTTTGATCTTCTTTCTAGGATTGCGAAGCCCATTATGAAAGCCTCTCCGAGCCACCTCTGGGAGCGCGGAGCACCCGCCTCGCAACAACGGGGAATGGCGCGACCGCCGCTGTTGCGGGGCTGGTGCCCCGCGCTCCCAGGAAACCCAACCCCCCGACACCCGACACCTGACCCCTGACACCCGACACCCGACACCCGACACCTGACACCTGTTCACCCGCAGGTGCCCACCGCGCCGCAGGCGGTGCAGAAATCGCAGCCGTCCTTGCGGATCATGGTGAAGTTGCCGCATTCGCCGCACAGCCGGCCGGCGGTCGGCTTGGGCGCGGTCTTGCTGGCCGGCGCTTCGAGGATGCCCATCTGCTGCCGCGGGAAGCCGCTTTCGTCGAGGACGCCGAGCATCACGTAGCGGTGGATGATCAGGCTGGCGATATAGGCCACGGTCGACGGGTAGGTCTGCTGCCGGCGCGTGCCGGGGACGAAGGCCATGAAATCGCCGAGCGGTTCGGGGTAGTCGAGCAGTTTCCTGAGCTTCATGCCGATCCACGCGGGGTCGAGCACGCGCATGTCGAGCGAGAGCAGCTTGGTCAGGCCGTCGAGGGCGCGCGGATAGTTGCCGGCGAGCCAGACCGAATACGGGCGCGTGACGCCGTCGGGCAGGGTGATTTCCTTGAGGCCGAGGACGAAATCCTCGCTGGTCGCCGGGTTGAGCACATCGACCGTCCAGGACAGGGTGCCGTCGGTGCCGGTCTTGGGTTCCTTCAGGCTGAACAGCGCGTCGAGCACCGGCGTCGGCCCTTCGTTCCCGAACGCGCCGAGTTGTTCGACGCGGTATTCGATCAGGCGGGCGATGGCGGATACGACCGAGGGGATGCGCCTCTTTTCGCCGTGCGGCGGAAACGACATGTCGAAGCCTTCGCCGTCGGGCGTCTTGGCCAGCGATTCGAGCTTGAGCCGGAGCCAGCCGTGATCGTTGGCGCGCATGTCCATCGACAGGGTTTTCGCCACGGCGCCGAGACCGCGCGGCTGCGCCGGTCCGTTGACCCAGGCCTCGAACGGCCAGGAGCGGCCTTCCTGGTCGACGTGGCCGACGAACAGGGCGAACTTGCCGTGGTGGCCGTGGTCGATCATGTAGGTCCACGCCATGTTGCCCTCGGGCAGGTTCGGGCGGCCCGGCCAGCGCAGGCTGGCCAGCACCGGGGCCGGCAGGTTCTTGATCGACAGGCGGCGGTTGGCGTCGCCGTTGACGAAATCCTGCGGCTGCATCTTCTCCTCGGACGGCTTGGGCGGCTCGACCGAGAGCACGGCGCTGAGCACGCTGTTGGGACGGTAGGTGGCGAGTCCCTTGAGGCCGGATTTCCAGGCGCTCATGTAGAGATCCTGGAAATCCTCGTAGGGATAGTCGGCGGGCACGTTGACCGTCTTGGAAATCGAGGTGTCGATGTACGGGGCCACGGCGGCGACCATGTTCTTGTGCGCTTCGGCCGAAATTTCCAGCGCGCTGACGAAATAATCAGGGAGGTTCTCGACGTCGCCGCCCAGGTGCCGGTACAGCCGCCAGGCGTAGTCCTCGACCGCGTATTCCTTGAGGGTGCCGTCGGCCATGCGCTTTTTCCGGCTGTAGGTCCAGGAAAAGGGCGGTTCGATGCCGTTGCTGGCGTTGTCGGCGAAGGCCAGCGAGATGGTGCCGGTCGGCGCGATGGACAGGAGGTGCGAGTTGCGGATGCCGTGCTTGCGGATCTCCGCCTTGATCTCGGCCGGCAGGCGCGAGGCGAAGTTGCCGCCGGACAGGTACAGCTCGGCGTTGAACAGCGGAAAGGCGCCGCGCTCCCTGGCCAGTTCGACCGAGGCGAGGTAGGCGGCGTCGCGCATGCGCTCGGAAATCCGGGCGGCCATCGCCGCGGCTTCCGGACGGTCGTAGCGCAGGCCGAGCATGCACAGCGTGTCGCCGAGGCCGGTGAAACCCAGGCCCACGCGCCGCTTGTTGGCGGCTTCCGCGCGCTGGCGCTCGAGCGGCCAGGCGGTGACGTCGAGGACGTTGTCGAGCATGCGCTGGGATACCTTGACCACCTCGCTGAAGGCGGCAAAGTCGAACTCGGCCTGGTTGGAGAAGGGATGGCGCACGAACAGCGTCAGGTTGACCGAGCCCAGGCAGCAGCAGCCGTAGGACGGCAACGGCTGCTCGGCGCAGGGATTGGTGGCCTCGATGACTTCGCAGTAGCCGAGGTTGTTGTCCTTGTTCATGCGGTCGAGGAACAGGATTCCCGGCTCGGCGTGATCGTAGGTCGACTTCATCACCTGATCCCACAGCTCGCGCGCGCGCATCCTGCGGTAGACCCATACGCCGTCGTCGCGCTGATAGGCGCCGCCCTGCTTCATGTCGGCGTTGGGTTCGGCGCGATGGGTCAGCTCGATCTCGCCGTCGCGGTCGACCGCCTTCATGAAATCGTCGGTGACGGCGATGGAAATGTTGAAGTTGGAGAGATCGCCCTTGTCCTTGGCGTGGATGAAGCGCTCGATGTCCGGATGGTCGCAGCGCAGCACGCCCATCTGCGCGCCGCGGCGCGCGCCGGCGGATTCGACCGTCTCGCAGGAACGATCGAAGACGCGCATGTACGACACCGGCCCCGAGGCGCGCGACTGGGTTCCCTTGACCAGCGCGCCGTGCGGACGGATCGCGGAAAAGTCGTAGCCGACGCCGCCGCCGCGGCGCATGGTTTCGGCGGCCTCGGCCAGCGCGCTGTAGATGCCCGGCCGGCCGTCGACGATCTCCACGATCGAATCGCCCACCGGCTGCACGAAACAGTTGATCAGCGTGGCCGCCAGCGTGGTGCCGGCGGCGGAATTGATCCGCCCGGCCGGAACGAAGCCATTCTCCTGAGCCCAGAGAAAACGCTCTTCCCACTTCGCGCGATGCTTTTCGTCCTCGTTGGCGGCCAGGGCACGGGCGATGCGGCGGCGCACGTCGTGGACGCTGGTTTCCGGCCCCTTGGCGTATTTCTCGACGAGTACCTCGGTGGAGATTTCCTGTCCCGCCAGCGGGGCGATTTCGGGGACTTCCGCAATCGCGTTCAAGGAAAGCTGCTGCGTGTTCTGACTCATGGTTTACCTTTCTGGGTTCGCGTTTCGGGTGAGGCTTTCCAGCCGGCGTCCGACGCCGCCGGGCGAGGCGATTTTACCGCCACGGGATTCGTTCCGACGCCAGGATTAAGCGCATATCATGGAGCGCGGGAAATCGGACAAGTTCCAAAGCTACTACATATAGTTGTTCAATGCAAGAAAAGCGCTAGATATAGTTTAATTTTTCTTTCGCCGCCGCAAAAAAGGCCGTCGAATCATACAATTGCGCTAGGCGCCCGTAATGCTTCATAATGCTGCTGGTTCTCAACGGTGACGGCGGGAAATCCGTCCGCGGCGGCGCTGGAGCAGGCGGGAAATTTCGTGATGCCGATGCGTGATCGTTGCCCATGCCGCTGCGATGAGCGCGCAAAAATCGCTGATCGACGATGCGGCGATGGCGGCGGTCACCCAAGACAAAGGATGCTTCGCCGATCGCGTTCACTGCGGCGGCGATGTTTTTTTCCAGCTTGCTGGCTACTTCAGGGAGTCAAATGATGTTCGTCTTTGTGTTGAATTGCGGCAGTTCGTCGTTCAAGTACCAGTTGCTCGACATGACCGGCGAGCGCCGGGTGGCGGCTGGCCTGGTCGAGCGTATCGGCATGAAGGACTCGGTGCTGGTCTACGAGCCTGCCGACGGCGAGAAAATCAAGGAAACCTCCGCCATCGCCGATCACCAGGCGGCGATCAAGAAAGTCCTCGACAAACTGGTCGACGCGCGCGCCGGGGTCATCGAATCGCTGTCGGACATCGCCGCCATCGGCCACCGCGTCGTGCATGGCGGCGAGAAATTCTCCGGCTCGGTGCTGATCACCGAGGCGGTGATCGCCGCGCTCAAGGAAAACATCCCGCTCGCGCCGCTGCACAACCCGCCCAACATCACCGGCATCGAAGCGATGCAAAAAGCCTTGCCCGGCGTTCCCAACGTCGGCGTGTTCGACACCTCGTTCCACGCCAGCATGCCGCCGGAATCCTACATCTACGCGCTGCCCTACGAGTGGTACGAAAAACACCACGTGCGGCGCTACGGCTTCCACGGCACCTCGCATCGCCTCGTTTCCGAGCGCGCCGCCCGGATGCTCGGCATCGCCAGGGACAGCTTCAACGGCATCACCTGCCACATGGGCAACGGCTCGTCGTTCACCGCGGTCAGGAACGGCAAATCCTTCGACACCAGCATGGGAATGACCCCGCTCGAAGGGATCGTCATGGGCACGCGCTGCGGCGACATCGACGCCGGCGTCCTGAGCTATCTCGCGGACAACTTCGCTATGTCGATGGCCGACATCGACAATGCCCTGAACAAGAAATCCGGCCTGCTGGGCATCTCCGGCGTGAGTTCCGACATGCGCGACCTGCATCAGGCCGCCGCCGAGGGAAACGCGCGCGCCAAGCTCGCCATCGACGTGCTGCGCCACCGCGCGCTCAAGTACATCGGCGCCTACGCCGTCGAACTGGGGCGCGTCGACGCCATCGTGTTCACCGGCGGCATCGGAGAAAACGACATCGCCTTCCGCGCGTCGATCGTCGAACGCCTGACCCTGCTCGGCGTCAAGCTCGACGCCGAAGCCAACAAGGCGCGCGGCGCCGAAGTCGTGATCTCCACCGCTGATTCGCCGGTCAAGATCCTGGTCGTGCCGACCAACGAGGAACTGGTGATCGCGCGCGATACCCGCGACATCCTCGCCGGGTAAGACGCCCGGTCAAAAAACCCCTCTTGTCATCATGGAGCAGGAAAAATGGATAGCTTGAAAGCGCTTGAAAGCAAATGATAGTAGTGAAATAGTAGTGAACGGACAGAAGGTGATGGTGGTAGATAAAAACACGGCTTTCATTCATGATGAGCACGAATACGAAGCACTGAAAAAAGCACTTGCCGCGGGCAAGCGGCTTTGCTCACCCGATATTGAGCGATTGGCATTCACCCTTGGCGATTATTGCGTGCGCCATGCCGCCGAGGACGAGGATTTGGAAACCGCCGGACGGGAAATCAGTCTCCTGTTCCAGTGCCGCCAGGCGCTTCCCGATTCCAAAGCCGTGCGGGACGCGCTTTACGAAGCGGCGCTGATGTACATCGACGAGGCTGGCGATCAGGACTTGAAAAGAGCGGAAGCGTGTCTGTCGCAATTACTCGCCCTGCTCGAACAGGATTCCGCGAACCGGACCCTGGCGCGCGTATGCGCGAACGCAAGCATCCTCACCCTGGTCAATTACCTGGATCGCGACGAAGCGGCGGAGAAGAAATCGCTGTTTTCTTTCCGCAGGAAGAAAACGCCGCGCGAGCACGCCCTGGACAGATACGCCACGCTCGAAGCGCTGGCCGCGCCCTGTCTCGACCGCGACCCGGTCATGCCGGCCATGCTCGCGTGGGCGAGGCGTGCGTTCATCGTCGATGACGTGTTTGCGGGCCGCGCGGACCTTTGCGCGGCCGGGTTGAGGGAACTGGCGGGTTTTGCCGGCAAATACCCGGACAACGTTTGGGTCGCCGCCGAGTACGTCCATGCCTGCTGCCGCTGCTTTCAAAATCGTTTCCGCGATTTGCCCCGCGCCGAGGCGGAGGAACTTCTTTCGGAGATCGAGCGTGTCGTTCGCGCCTATAACGTGAAATACGACGCCATCGCTGAAAGCGATCCCGATTACGTATTCCCCGGTTACGATCCCGGCAAGATCGATGACTATTTCATATCGGCGTTGACGGACTTTGCCGTGCACGAGACGGAAAATAATCACGCGGACGGAATTTGGGCGATTTTCAATCGGCTTTCCGGCATGACCTGTTCTCCTGGAGCGGTGAAAATGTACCGCGTCGCGCAGGGGCAACTGTTCAGCAATCTGGTATTCGTCTATGGCAACGGCGGCGACCATGCGCGCGCCGGGGAGGCCATTGGAAAACTCCGGGAACTTGCGCATGCGGAACAGGGACGCGATATAAGCGGGAAGGCGTTGACCGAAAGCCTGTCGGACGCGCTGTACAACCTGATCACCGACTTCGCGGAAGCAGACGCCGTTCGCCACAAGGAGAGGCTGGACGATCTCATTGCCGAACTCAAAGAGCTTGCGGACGGCGCGGATGAAGCCCATTCGCATATCCGCTACGCTGCCGCGCTGTACAACGTATGCGCCAACGGACCGGAGGACAAAGCCCTCCGGGAGCGCCTGTATACCTATGTCCTTGAACATGATACAGGCGGCTCCGTCGCGGAAAAGGTCGCGGAAGGGGAATCGATCCTTGTCGCAAAAGCCGGGAAAACAGGCGGCATCGAAAACGCAAAACACCACTGGAGGCGCGTGAAAGCCCTCGCCGCGTGCGGGTATTACAGCCGTGTCAGCGAAATCCAGGCGCAATCCGCCGTGGCCGATTTCAATCTTCTGACCGTGGCTTCCGATGCGGGCGACATGGCTCTCGCCGGGGAAATGTTCGCAAGCATGGTGGAAACCGCGGCGGCGTGTCCCGAAAACGCCGCTGTGGCGCTTCGTCTGGCGAAAGGCGCGCTCAATCTGGTCACGGATCATGGCGAAGCCGGCGACATTGCCAAGGCCGAAGCGGTTTTTCACACCATGCTGCCCCATGCCCTGCCTTTTTCGGATGATCCCGAGATTGCCAAGCGCGTGGTCAACGCCGCGTTCAACCTGAGCATTGACCTGGTGAACGCCGGGCAACATCAGCGCGTCGCGCCGATCTACGATGCCATCCAACACATAAAGCCGGACGGAGAAGCCCTTTCCCGCCTCGATAAAATACGGACGATGAGCGGACGAAAGTAGTAAATGGCATTGGAGCTACGCTTGCTTCATGAA
>JAISQQ010000405.1 GCA_031274075.1 Accumulibacter sp. | reverse complement strand
CCACGTGCTCGAACATCTCGGCGAGCAGACCGGCGTGTTCCTGTCGATCGTCCGGGAAATGTACCGCGTCTGCCGCGACGGGGCGCGCATCGAAATCACCGTGCCGCACCCGCGCAGCGATGATTTCCTCGGCGATCCGACGCACGTCCGGCCGATCACCGCCCAGATGCTCGAGTTGTTCAGCCAGCGGCTCAACCGTGAATGGGCCGGGCTGGAAGCGGCGAATACGCCGCTCGGCCTGATCCTGGGCGTCGATTTCGAGATCGAATCGACGGCGCATGCGCTCAACCCCCTCTGGCAGGACAAGCTGTCGTCGGGCGCGCTGGACAACATGGAAATCGCCTTGGCGGCGCGCCAGTACAACAACGTGATCAGGCAGTCGACGATCGTCTGGCGGGTACGTAAGTCAGGGATCAGGTGACAGGTGTCGGGTGTCAGATGACAGAAGACAGAGGACAGGGGACAGTCCAGTTACCGGGCGTGGAGCGCCCGCAAGAATTACTGTCTTCTATCCTCTGTCCTCAGTCCTCTGATTTCAGCGAACTCCGGCAACTCCTGGAGCGCTCGCCTGGCGATTACCTGGCTTTGTGCCAGCTTGGCTTCGATCGGCAGCTAGGCGGGCGTCTGGACGAAGCGCGGCGGTGTTATGAGGCGGCGATGGAGATCGCGCCGCCGTCGCCCGAACTGGCGCGCAATCTCGGCGTGGTGTACTGGCGGCTCGGCGATTCGAAGAAGGCGCGTACTTGCCTGGAGCGCGCGCTGGCGCTGCGCCCCGACGCCCTGGACACGCTCGACGCCCTGGCGCGGGTTTGCCAGGAAAACGGCGACCTCGATGCCGCGCTGGCCTGCTACGAGAAAGCGCTGCGCATCGATCCGCGGCATCACCGCGCCTTTGCCGGCATGGGCCAGGCTTTTGCCGACGCGGGCTGGGAGGAGGACGCGATTCGCGCCTTCGAAACCGCCCTGACCATCGAACCCGATCAACTCGAAGCGAGCAACGGCCTGGGCATCCTGCACAAGCGGCAAGGGCGTCTCGATCTGGCGCTGGCCCGCTTCGACCATGCCCTGGCCCTGATCCCGGACGATGCCGGCTTGCAGCGCAACCGGGCGATGGTGCTGGGCTTGCAGGGGCGCTTCGGCGAGGAGGAAAGCGCGTACCGGAAAATCCTGGCGCGCGATCCCGGCGACGGCGAGGCGCATTTCGGCCTGGCCTGCGTGCTGCTGTTGACCGGCCGGCTGCCGGAAGGCTGGCGCGAATACGAGTGGCGCTTCGCCTCGCGGCGGGACGGCGAATCGGTCCGCCGGCCGGTGAGCCGCTTGCCGCGCTGGTCGGGCGAAACCCTGGCGCGGGAATCCTCCGGGCTGATCATTTACGCCGAACAGGGCTTCGGCGACGCCATCCAGTTCAGCCGCTTCGCGCCGCTGGCGGCCGGGCGCTTCGGCCGCGTCCGCCTGCATACGCGCCAGCCCCTGCTGCGGCTGTTCGAACGCAGTTTCGGCGCGCTCGCCGAGGTGGTCGCGGGAACGCCGGACGAACAACCGGACGAACACGGCTATACGCATCATTGTCCGCTGCTGAGTCTGCCGCTGGCTTTTGGCACGACGCTGGAGACGATTCCGGCGGCGCTTCCTTATTTGCGCCCCGACGCGGAAAAATGCCGGCGCTGGCGCGAAGTCCTGGCCGGCGAATCCCGGCTCAAGGTCGGCGTGGCCTGGGCGACCGGCAAGCGCGGCCCGCACCGGAAAAGCTTCGAACTTTGCCCGTCGCTGCTGGCGCCGCTGTTTTCCGGCGTCGACGCCTGCTGGGTGAGCCTCAACAAGGAGCCGCTCGACCCGGCGCAGGCCGCCGTTCTGCGGCAGGCCGGGGTGATCGACCGGGCGGGCGAACTCAAGGATTTCGACGACACCGCGGCGCTGGTCATGGCGCTCGACCTGGTGATTTCCGTGGATACGGCGACGGCGCACCTGGCCGGCGCGCTGGGCAAACCGGTGTGGCTGCTCAACCGGGCGGAAAGCGAGTGGCGCTGGCTGCTCGATCGCGCCGATTCGCCCTGGTATCCGAGCATGCGGATTTTCCGCCAGCGGCATATCCGGCAATGGGAACCGGTGCTGGCGGACGTCGCCATCGCCTTGCAGACGATGATTCGGGAACACCGTGAGCGCGCATAGGAAAAACGAAGCCGCGCGGCTGTTTGCCGAGGGTCTGGCGCATCAGCAGGCGGGGCGGCTGGCCGAGGCGCGCCGCTGTTACGAGCGAGGGCTGAAATTCGATCCGGGCAATCCCGACGCACTGTTCCTGCTCGGAAAGGCGCTGTTCGACGGCGGCGAGCCTGCCGCCGGAGAACGCAAGATGCGCGCGGCGATCTCGGCGCGGCCGCAGGCCGCCAACTACCACGCCGGGCTGGCCTCGTCGCTGGCCGACGCCGGCCGCCAGGAAGAAGCGATGGCCGCGTTCGCCCTCGCCGTGCGCGGCCTGCCGCGCGACCCGGCGCTGTGGCGCGGGCTGGCGGCCAGCGCGACGCTGTGCGGACGAGTCGATGCCGCCCTCGACGCCGTCGCGCAGTGGCGGCGGCTGGCGCCGGACGACGGCGACGCGGCGCGGCTCTACGGCAATCTTTGCGCCCGGCGGCATTTCGAGCGCGGCGCGGCCCTTGCCGCGCGGGACGACGCCGAGGCGGCGATCGGCGAATACGAGGCCGCGCTGCGCTTCGACGCGCAGGCGCCGTCGATTCTCGTCAACCTGGCCAACCTCTATGCCCAGCTCGGGCGCGAGGACGCGGCGCGGGCGCTGTACGAACGGGCCATCGCCGCCTCGCCGGAAGACGCGGCGGCGCATTTCGACCTGGGCATGCTGCACCTCGACGCCGGCCGCCGCATCGAGGCGGCGGCCGCGCTCGAACGGGCGGCGGCGTGCGCTCCGGACGACGGGCTGATCGCCGCGCAATTCCTCTTCCAGCAGATGCATCTGTGCCGCTGGGACGGCCTCGGCGAACTCGTCCGGCGCGTGCGCGCGGCGGTCGAAGACGATACCGCGGACATCCCGCCGTTCATCGTGCTGTCGCTGCCGGGCACGACGCCGGCGCTGCAGCGCCGCTGCGCCGAAAACCACAGCGCCCGGCTTTACCGCGGCCAAGCACCCATGCCGCCCATGCCGTCCATGCCGCCGGCGCGCGGCAAGCGGCGCGAGCGCCTGCGCGTCGGCTACCTTTCGTCCGACTTCAAAAGCCACGCCACGGTTTTCCTGATGATCGACCTGCTCGAAGCGCACGACCGCTCGCGTTTCGAGATTTTCGCCCTTTCCTACAGCGTCGACGACGGCAGTCCGATGCGCGCGCGCGCCGTCGCCAGCGTCGAGCATTTCGTCGAACTCGCCGGGCTGCCCGCGCCGCAAGCCGTGGCGCGCATCGCCGCGCTGGAGCTGGACGTGCTCATCGACCTCAAGGGCTACACCGAGGGGAACCACAGCGAATGGCTGCAATACCGGCTGGCGCCGGTGCAGATCAACTGGCTCGGTTATCCCGGAACGCTCGGCGCGCCGTGGGCCGATTACCTGATCGCCGACGAAATCACCGCGCCGGCGGAACACCAGTGGATGTTCAGCGAGCGCCTGCTGTACCTGCCCTGCTATCAGCCGAATTGCCGCCAACGCGAATGCGGCGCGGCGTCGACGCGCGCCGCGCAGGGGCTGCCGGAAGAGGCCCTGGTGCTGTGCTCGTTCAACCAGACCTACAAGATCACGCCGGAGATGTTCGCTCTCTGGCTCGAAGTGTTGCGCGCCGTGCCCGAGGCCGTGCTCTGGCTGTGGGCCTCCAACCCGTGGGCCGAGGACGAGCTGCGGCGCGTGGCCGCGTGCTCCGGCGTGGCCCCCGGCCGTCTGGTCTTCGCCGACGGACGGCCGCAGGCGGAACACCTGGCGCGCCTGCCGCTCGCCGATCTCGCGCTCGACACCTTTCCATGCAACGGCCATACGACGACTTCCGACGCGCTGTGGGCCGGCGTGCCGGTGGTAACGCTGCGCGGCGAAGCCTTCGCCGCGCGGGTGGCCGCCAGCCTGCTGGCGACGGCAGGATTGGAGGAATTGATCGCCGATACGCCGGAAGCGTATCGTGAGCGCGTCGTCGGCCTGTGCCGCGACGCCGGGCTTCGCCTCCGCCTGCGCGCCAGGACCGAGGCGCTCCGGGCGGCTTCCGGGCTGTTCGACGGCGTATCTTTCGCGCGCCGGCTCGAATCCTTGTTGAGCGCGCTTTTTTCCGGCTGAACGCTCCAGGTCATTTCATCGAGTTTGAGCCTACAAGACTGCGGAAATAGGCCGTTGAATGCTTGTCGTCCTTGTCGTCTACAAGGGAGCACGGGATGCGGGCGACCCTGAAATCGGGGTGGTGGCGTTCGAACCAGGCGAGTACGGCAAAAAACGTGGTCTGGTCGAGCCCCCATCCCCATTGGTCGCAAGCCAGCAAGTGATTGATCTGGCGCGCCAGGGTGCGCGTGAAGCGCAGGGTTGCGGGCGCCAGCGAGTAATAGCTGACCGAAAGCCAGATGTATTCGCTGAGGCAACGCGCACGCGCGCCCAGCGGAACGATGCCGATATGAGGCGCCGGGTCTCCGGCCTCGGCCAACAGTGTATCGACCGGGCGCAGCGCCAGCATGTCCGCGTCGATGACCCAGAGTGGCCGGGCGTACTGTTCGAGCAGGCGCGGCAGGACGCAGAAACGCGCGCAAGCGTAATAAGTGCGCGTCTCGACGATACGCCGCGTGTCCGACGTCTCGGCGGCTCGCGGCGCCACGTGTTCGGTCGTGGCGCACAGCGGGGTTCCGGATTGTCGCAAGCCGACGATCCAGTCCCGCGTTGCCGATACCGGATTGATCAGATGGATGTGTAGACGCCAGCCTCCTGGCGGGTAGACGCGCGCGAGAGAATCCAGCAGATCCGGCAGATAGCGCCTAGCGTAGCGATCGTCGACGCCGATGACGAACACGTGCGCCGCGTCGTGGCTGGCGGGGCGGCACAGCCATTGGAAACGCTCCGGCGGGTCATCCCATTGCGCCGACACATAATGTTGTTCGACATGAATGTCGGACAACCTGATGAGACCCGCTGGCCACACATAGTTTTCCTCCAGGCGGCGATAGATTGCGTCGGCCGCTTCAAAATCGCCGCCGGCGATCAGGGCGTTCGCCAGGAGTTCCTGGACGAACGGATTCCCGGGATGGCGTGCGTGGAGAATGGACAGGATACCGCGTGCCTCATCGTGTTCCCCCGAGCGTAACGCGGCCTGCGAGAGAAATATCCAGGCTGCGAGATCGTCTTCCGGAACCCGTTCGTCGGGGTAGGTTCGCGCGATGTCGTCAAAACGCGCGTCAAGGTAGCAACTGCGTAGATAACCGTAGGCTTTCATCGAATGGGGCATCGCTGCCCATATCCGCTCGATGAGACGGGATCTTTCCAATCCACGGCACATCCGCAATGTCCGCTCCAGCAGCTCGTCCAAGGCCGCGGCAAGGAACGGTTCCTGATTGGTCTGGCGAAAGTCCTCATAGACGGCGACCAGTGCGGGAACTTCCGTTGCCAGGCAAAGGCTCCCTCTCCGTTTTTCCATCATGTCCAGGGCCGGCAGGCGGCCTTCTCCCGGCAACTCATCGATCAGCAGGGCGCCGAGAAGCGACTCGGTCTGGGTATTTGCCGTCGTTCGCAGAGCCGTAAGGAGGGTATTCACGCGTTTCTGGGGAAGCGGACAGTTCATTGGGGGTTTCCTGGGTTTCTCCGCGGGATCGAAATCGATAGGGATTTCCTCCGGCATTATCCTGGAAATCGCGGCAAGCGTAGATACTGTGAATGAAATGAACCTCCAACAAAATCCTGAGAAGCTGTTTTAAAAAAATGGGTACGAGAAATGCTTATATCCCAAAAACCTCAATTCGAGCACTGGGTGAAGGTAGGGCGGTTTCTCCGAAACCGCCGCCCCCCGGCGCGCTCGGAGATCGCGCCCTACCCTGGACGCCGCCGCCCGGCGCGCTCGGAGATCGCGCCCGACCCTGGACGCCGCCCCCCGGCGCGCTCGGAGATCGCGCCCTACCCTGGATGATCCCTCTGCTTCTCAAACGTCTTTCCGATTTCTAAAACAGCTTCTTTGGCTCGTCTCCGCTTCTCGTTTCCAACGCGAATTGGAATAAGCGATCTCCGTATCGAAGGCGGCTTTACCGGGGACCTTGCTCAAAAATCGGGGGAGGGCGTACCACCTTCCACCGGCAGCAACAGCCACATCGCGCCCTGCTGTTTCATCCGGCCCGCCTGCGCGCCGGCGTCGGGGCCGAAGCCCCAGAAGAAATCGGCGCGCACCACGCCGCGAATGGCGCCGCCGGTGTCTTGCGCCAGCATCAGGCGCGTGAGCGGGATCTGCGAGAGCGGCTCGGTCGTGGACAGGAACACGGGCGCGCCGAGCGGCACGTGGCGCGGGTCGACGGCGATGCTCCGGCCTGGGGTTAGCGGCACGCCCAGCGCGCCTTGCGGCCCTT
>JAISQQ010000392.1 GCA_031274075.1 Accumulibacter sp. | reverse complement strand
TGTCGAGGCAGGGGACGATTTTCACGAAGACGCAGCCGTCGCATACCAGAAGAATCGGTTTCTCGTTGATATAGACCAGGTACTCGCCGAACATCTTCCGGTAGCGGATATTTCCCGTTCCGTGAATCCGCTCGCAGACGTATTCGATGAAATCCAATGACGTTGCCATCGCTTTCCTCCTCTTTTTCATTCCCTGCCGGCAAGTCTTATGAAAGCCTCTCTCCGGGCCGCCTCTGGGAGCGCGAGGCACCAGCCCCGCAACAGCGGTAGTGTCATGGCACGGGTCAAAAGCGGGGCGGGTGCCTCGCGCTCCCAGAGAAGATCGCAAACAGCTTCTAAAAGACATCGCCGACTCTCATCGATCCGGCGTGAAGAAAGTCGAAGTCTTCACGCTTCACGGCTCCAGGTCAATAGTCCGGCGAGGCTTGGCCGAAGCGCGTCGGCCGGGATATGATCCGGGAAACCGCAAACCCCGCCCCATCGGAGATACGCCATGCAATTCGCCGCGAAGATTCTGTCCAACGCCAGGATTTCTCCCGGCTATTGGCGCATTCGCCTGACCGCGCCGCGGGAATTCGCCTGCGCCAGGCCCGGCCAGTTCGTCATGGCGCGCATCGGCGGCGGCATCGATCCCTTGCTGCGCCGGCCGCTGGCCGTTTTCAACCTTGGCGCGCAGGCGTCGGCGGAAGGCCCGCAAGCCTGGTTCGAGATGCTTTACCGGGTCGTCGGCAAGGGCACGGGCCTGCTGTCGACCTTGCGCGAAGGCGACGCCATCGACATCCTGGGTCCGCTGGGGAAGGGTTTCGACCTGGGCGGCGGCGATGAGGACGGCGGGGAAAAACTGCTCGTCGGCGGCGGCATCGGCCTCGCGCCGCTCCATTTGCTGGCCAGGGAACTCGTCAAACGCCGCTCGCCGGTACGCCTGTTCGCCGGCGGCCGCGCGCGCGACGACCTTCTGTGCCTCGCCGAGTTCGAAGGCCTCGGCGTCGAATGCCACTGCGCCACCGAGGACGGCTCGTTCGGCGTGCGCGGCCTGGTCACTGCGGCCCTCGATCGCCATCTCGACGCGCTCGAGGGCAAGGCCACGCTCTACGCCTGCGGTCCGGACGGCATGCTGCGCGCGCTGGCCCGGATCGCCGCCGAGCGCTCGCTGCCCTGCCAGGTCTCGCTCGAAGCCCACATGGCCTGCGGCGTCGGCGCCTGTCTCGGCTGCGTCGCCGCCGGCCGGCGCCATTCGCCGCAAACCCCGGACTATCGCTGCATCTGCACCGAAGGGCCGGTTTTCGAAGCCAGCGAACTCAAATGGGATATCTGAACATGAGCGAAAAAAAGCCGCGGATGGGCGTCGCGCTGGCCGGAATCGAGCTGCGCAACCCGGTGATGACCGCTTCCGGAACCTTCGGCTACGGCGAGGAGTTTTCCGCCCACGTCGACCTCGAACGCCTCGGCGCGTTCGTCACCAAGGGCTTGTCGCTGCGGCCCCGGCCCGGCAATCCCACGCCGCGCATCGTCGAGACGCCCGGCGGCATGCTCAACGCCATCGGCTTGCAGAACGTCGGCATCGAGGCGTTCATCGCACACAAGCTGCCCTTCATTCGTTCCGTCGATACGCCGTGCATCGCCAACTTTTTCGGCGACACCGTGGAGGAATACGCCGAGATGGCCCGGCGGCTCGATGAACTGCCGGAAATCGCCGCGCTGGAAATGAACATTTCCTGCCCCAACGTCAAGCACGGCGGCATCGCCTTCGGCGCCGATCCGGCGAGCGCCGCCGAGGTCGTCGCCGCGTGCCGCAAGGCGACCGGCAAGCCGCTGATCGTCAAGCTCTCGCCCAACGTCGCCGACATCGTGGGCATGGCCCAGGCCTGCGCCGACGCCGGCGCCAACGCGCTGTCGCTGATCAACACCCTGATCGGCATGGCGATCGACCTCGGCAAGCGCCGCCCGGTGCTGGCCAACGTCACCGGCGGCCTCTCCGGCCCGGCGATCAAGCCCGTCGCCCTGCGCATGGTCTGGGCCGTGTCGCGCGCCGTGAAACTGCCGGTCATCGGCGTCGGCGGCATCATGACGGCCAGCGACGCGCTCGAGTTCATCCTCGCCGGCGCCACGGCGGTGCAGGTCGGCACCGCCAGTTTCGTCACGCCCGGCGCGGCGCAGGAAATCGCCGAGGGCATGGAAGCCTGGATGCTCGCCCAGGGCGAGACCGACATCCGCGGGCTGATCGGAGCCTTGCGGCTTTAGCACATCTTCGGGTCAAATCTTGATACACTTTTCGTCGCATGAATCCTGGTATAAGCATAGGCACGTCGCCCCGGCGAAAGCCGGGATCCTGTTCGTTCGTCAAATCCCTGGATTCCGGCGATCAAAGGAATGACGGGATGAAATAGGCGCTGTTTACACCAAAACGCTTCAACCACTGACAAGCCATCGCTATAAACCCCATGTTCAATCCATCCCGCGAACAATCCCGTAGCTTCTTCTGCGAATCCTGGCGCAAATATCGCGAGCGCCTGATCCTCGAAGGCGCCGAGGCCACGGCGGCCAGCCTGATCGCCGA
>JAISQQ010000302.1 GCA_031274075.1 Accumulibacter sp. | reverse complement strand
AAAAGCGGTTTCCCGCCTGGTCGCGCTGTCGGAAGACGAACAGACGCGGCTCTTGGCCGAATCCCGCGAGAAACTGCAACGGGACATTGCCGCGCGGGAATACGCGGCGACGGAGAAGGGATTGGAGCGAGGGCTGGAATTAGGGCGGGAGCAAGGTCGGGAAGAAGGTCGGGAAGAAACACAGCTCGTCATCGCCCGCAAGCTTCTTGGCTTGGGCTTGTCGATCGATGAGATCGTGAAAGCGACGGAACTTTCCCCGGACGCCATCCGAACCCTTCACTGACGGCCAGCGTAGTTTGGGCTGAAGGCGATGAAGTCCAACGATTTGTCAAATGCGATAGCCCTGACTCCCGGGACGAGCGAAGGCGCAAAGACTTGCGGGAAGGTATACTTGGCGGCCTGTCCGGCAGAAAAAAAACTGGCCCGGCCAGGCCCCGCAACGACACGAAAGAGAAGCAGACTTGGCACTGACTATCCTGGGTCTTTCCGGCGCCGTCGGTCACGATCCTTCCGCCGCGCTCTACGTCGACGGCAAACTCCTCGCCGCCGCCGAGGAGGAACGCTTGGTGCGCGACAAGCACGCCAAGAACCGCATGCCCTACGAGGCGGCGAAGTTCTGTCTCGCCCAGGCCGGCGTGAAACCCGCCGAGGTCGACGTCGTCGCCATTCCCTTCGCGCCGGTGAGCCTGCTCGGCCCGGCGCGCTGGCACTACGCCCGCCGCTACGCCTACGCGCCCGACCGGTCGCTGGACGCCCTCCTGAACGGCAACCGGCGCTTCCGCCGCTACCTGAAACGCATCGAATGGTGCCTGGCGCAGCTCGGCTTCGACCTGAAAAAAACGGAAATCGAGCCGGTGGAGCACCATCTCGCGCACGCCGCCAGCGCCTACCTGTGCTCCGGCTTCAGCGAAAAGACCGCCATCCTCGGCATCGACGGCAAGGGCGAATACGCCACCACCTTCTTCGGCTGGGGCGAAAACGGGCAAATCCACAAGATCAAGGAGTTCTATGACCCGGACTCGCTGGGCGGCCTCTACGGCGCGCTCACCGAATACCTGGGCTTCGACATGCTCGACGGCGAATTCAAGGTCATGGGCATGGCCCCGTACGGCGATCCAGGCAGGTACGACTTTTCCCGGCTGGCGAAATTCGAGGATGGCGAACTGCGGGTCAATACCGATTACGTCAACGTGATCGGCCTCAGACGCTACAAGGAAAAAGGCAAGGGCTATTACTTTTCGCCCAGGCTCGTGGAATGGCTCGGCCCCAGGCGCGAGGGCGACGTCGCCGACGAGCCTTACATCCATTACGCCGCCAGCATACAGGCGCTGTTCGAGAAGCTGTCGCTGGAGATGATGGACTACTACCTCGGCGGCATCCTCCGCGAAACCGGCAGGATCGCCTTCGCCGGCGGCTGCGCGCTGAACGTCAAGCTCAACCAGAAAATCATCGCCCGCCCCGAAGTGAAGGAGCTTTACGTGCAGCCCGCCGCGTCCGACGCGGGCACGGCGGTCGGCGCGGCGGCGTATGTCTCGCAACGGCGCGGGGTCGCGGTGGAAAAAATGGAGCACGTCTACCTCGGCCCCGAATACTCGAACGAGGACGTCGCCGCCGCCGTCGCCCGTTACGAGCGCCGGCACGGCATCGCCATCGCCCGGGAAAGAATCGACGCCGCCGCCGTGCCGCAGACCGTCGCCAAGATCCTGGCCGACGGCAATCCGGTCGCCTGGTTCCAGGGCCGCATGGAATTCGGCCCGCGCGCCCTGGGCAACCGCTCCATCCTCGGCTGCCCGAGCGTGCCGGGCGTAGCCGAGCGCATCAACGCGCAAATCAAGTTCCGCGAACGCTGGCGGCCTTTCTGCCCCTCGATGCTCGATACCGCCGGCCCGCAAATGTTCGGGATAGACCATCCCGCGCCCTTCATGACCTTCACCTTCGAGGTCAACGAGGAATGGAAAACCCGCGTGCCGGAAGTCGTGCACCAAGACGGCACCTCCCGCGCCCAGATCTTGAAACGCGAATTCAACCCGCGCTATTACGATTTGATGCTGGAACTCGAAAAGCTCACGGGGAACGGCGTCGTCCTCAACACTTCCTTGAACCGCCGCGGCGAAGCGATGATCTGTTCGCCGGAGGACGCGCTGGAAATGTTTTATGGCTCTGACCTGCAATATCTGGTGATGCAGGATATTCTGGTGTTCAAGGACAGCGGTAATGCGTAAGGAGTCGCCGCTCCAGGTTTTGCAGCTCTGCCACGGTTATAACGGACCTTTCTTGGATTGCGCCCGTCAGTACGCCAAACTATTCCAGGGAACGCCTTATGAAGTGAGCACGGTTTATCTGACGGGCGCGCCTGCTGACGATGTGATAAAGGGGTCTGCTTCCGGCGAAGTGATTTTCCTCGATTACGGCAGCCGTGAGATTCGCGGACTCAAACTGAAGGCGATTCGCGACATTCGCCGGATAGCCGCGACGCGGCCTTTCGGTTTCTGTATTGCCCACCGCTTCAAATCTGTTTATACGGCGCTTTTGGGGACGAAACTGCCGGTCATCGGCGTGCATCACGCTTTTGGCGATTATCAGCGGCTTTCCCGGCGATGCTTCGCTCACCTTTTTCGCCGCCGCCTGGCGCTGTTGGGTGTCTCAAACGCCGTGCGCGACGATATTCGCGAAAGTTTGCCTTCCTGGCCGGAAACGCGCATTGAAACTTTGTATAACCGCATTGATGTCGAAACGACTCAAGCCGGGCAACTCTCCCGCGAGGCGGCGCGCGCCGCGCTCCATCTGCCGGAAAACGCCTGGATCGTCGGCAATGCGGGACGACTGCATCCCGATAAGGACCAGGCCAGCTTGATCCGTGGTTTTGCCCTGGCCTTGCCGCAATTGCCCTCGGGCAG
>JAISQQ010000062.1 GCA_031274075.1 Accumulibacter sp. | reverse complement strand
TTGCTGGGCATCGGCGGCGGCGTGGTCATGGTGCCGATGCTGACCATGATGTTCACCGCGCAAAGCGGATTTCACGCCAGCGAAGCCTTGCACATGGCGCTCGGAACGTCGATGGCCGTCATTCTGTTCACCTCGCTTTCCAGCCTGCGTGCGCACCACCGGCACGGGGCCGTCATCTGGCGCGTCGTCTTGCAGATCACGCCGGGCATCCTGTGCGGCACGCTGCTCGGCACCTTGCTCGCGTCCCGCGTTCCCGCCCGCCCGCTGGCGGTTTTCTTCGCGCTGTTCGTCTGCTTCACGGCGACGCAGATGATCCTCAACCTGAAACCCAAGGCCGCGCGGGAACTTCCCGGAGCGGCGGGCGTGCTCGGCGCCGGCGTCGGCATCGGCGCGCTGTCCGCGCTGGTGGCCATCGGCGGCGGCGCCTTGACCGTCCCTTTCCTCACCTGGTGCAACGTCAGGGTGCAAAACGCCATCGGCACGTCCTCCGCCGTGGGCTGTCCGATTGCCGTCGGCGGCACCCTGGGCTACATCTACAACGGCTGGAGCAACGCCCTGCTGCCGCCCGGCAGCCTGGGCTACGTTTTTCTCCCCGCGCTGCTGTGGATGGTCCCGTTCAGCATGCTCGCCGCGCCGTTCGGCGCCAGGACCACCCATCGCCTGCCGGTCGCCACCCTGAAACGCATCTTCGCCTGCCTGCTGATCGCGCTGTCCGCGCGCATGCTCTGGAAACTGTTCGCTTGAGTCAGGAATCAGGTAACAGGTGGCAGGTGACAGGAGTTACCGGCGCTTCGCGCCGCAAATTGCTGTCACCTGTTACCTGACACCTGACCCCTGATCCAATCTTGCGGATTTCCGCAAGATTGGATCAGGGGGTCTGTTTTGCCTTGCCTCTGAGCCGCCGGGAGAGTAGGATGGCGCGCTCACGGCGAGGTTTCAACCGCGTTTTGGTGCTTGTCGCATCCGTCAGGATTGGCTGCTTTTCCGGTTGAAAAACGCCCCAAGTTTTTACTTCCTGAAAGGTAAAGTCATGTCCAACGAGAACCAGCCCGTCTTCCCGGATTCGTCGAATCTGGACGTATGGAAAAAAGCCGCTTCGAAAAACGCGCCCGGCGGCGATGTCGCCAACATCAAGTGGGTCACGCCCGAGGGCATCACCGTCAAACCGCTGTACACCAAGGCCGACCTTGCCGATCTGCCGTGCACGGACACACTGCCCGGATTGCCGCCCTACGTTCGCGGCCCGCAGGCGACGATGTACGCCGGCCGCCCGTGGACCATCCGCCAGTACGCCGGCTTTTCCACCGCCGAGGATTCCAACGCTTTCTACCGCAAGGTGCTGGCGTCCGGCGGCCAGGGCGTCTCGGTGGCTTTCGACCTGGCCACGCACCGCGGTTATGACTCCGACAATCCCCGCGTCGTCGGCGACGTCGGCAAGGCGGGCGTGGCGATCGATTCGGTCGAGGACATGAAGATCCTGTTCAACGAAATCCCGCTCGGCAAGGTCTCCGTTTCGATGACCATGAACGGCGCGGTGCTGCCGATTCTCGCGGGCTACATCGTCGCCGCCGAAGAACAGGGCGTCCAGCAGGCGGACCTGAACGGAACGATCCAGAATGACATCCTGAAAGAGTTCATGGTGCGCAACACCTACATTTATCCGCCGTCGCCGTCGATGCGCATCGTGAGCGACATTTTCCGCTATACCTCGCAGAACATGCCGAAGTTCAACTCGATCTCGATCTCCGGCTATCACATCTCCGAAGCGGGCGCGAGCCAGGCGCTCGAACTGGCGTTCACGCTCGCCGACGGCATCGAATACGTCAGGACCGGCATCGAATCCGGCATGGACGTCGACGATTTCGCCGGCCGCCTGTCGTTCTTCTGGGCTTCCGGCATCAACTTCTACCTCGAAATCGCCAAGATGCGCGCCGCGCGCCAGTTGTGGCACCGCATCATGACCGATTTCGGCGCGAAGAAGGAAAAGTCGAAGATGCTGCGCACCCATACGCAGACTTCCGGATGGTCGCTGACCGAACAGGACCCGTACAACAACGTGATCCGCACCACGATCGAAGCGCTGGCGGCGGTGTTCGGCGGCACCCAGTCGCTGCACACCAACTCCTTCGACGAAGCAATCGCGCTGCCGTCCGACACCTCGTCGCGCATCGCGCGCAACACGCAAGTCATCATCCAGGAAGAAACCCACATCACCAACGTCGTCGACCCGTGGGCCGGTTCCTACCTGATGGAAAAACTGACCCAGGACATGGCCGACAAGGCCTGGGAAATCATCGAAGAAGTCAAGAAGATGGGCGGCATGGTCAAGGCCATCGAATCCGGCTGGGCGAAGATGGAAATCGAAAAGTGCGCCGCCGAAACGCAGGCGCAGATCGATTCCGGCAAGAAGATCATCGTCGGCGTCAACAAGTATCGCCTGGCGAAGGAAGATCCGGTCGAAATCCTGGAAGTCGACAACGTCGCCGTGCGCGAATCGCAGGTCGCCCGTCTCAAGAGCATCCGCGCCACGCGCGACGCCGCCGCCGTCCAGGCCGCGCTCGACGCGCTCACCGAATGCGCGAAAACCGGCCAGGGCAACCTGCTCGACCTGGCCATCAAGGCCGTGCGCCTGCGCGCCACGGTCGGCGAAATCTCGGACGCGCTGGAAAAGGTCTACGGCCGCTTCCGCGCCAACAACCAGACCATTTCGGGCGTTTATGGAGGCGTCGTGCAAGGCATTGAAACCTGGGAATCGATCAAGGCGGACATCGAGAAATTCGCCGCCGAACACGGGCGCCGTCCGCGCATCATGATCGCCAAGCTCGGCCAGGACGGCCACGACCGCGGCGCCAAGGTGGTCGCCACGGCCTACGCCGACCTGGGCTTCGACATCGACGTCGGCCCGCTCTTCCAGACCCCGGAAGAAGCCGCCCGGCAGGCCATCGAGAACGACGTGCATGCCGTCGGCTGCTCGTCGCTCGCCGCCGGCCACAAGACGCTCGTTCCGCAACTGGTCGAGTCGCTGAAGGCGCAGGGCGCGAACGACATCATCGTCTTCGCCGGCGGCGTCATCCCGGCGCAGGACTACGACTTGCTGTTCGCCGCCGGCGCCAAGGCCGTCTTCGGCCCGGGCACGCGCATCGAGGATTCCGCCCGCAAGGTGCTGGAAGAAATCAGGAAAGTCGC
>JAISQQ010000254.1 GCA_031274075.1 Accumulibacter sp. | reverse complement strand
TTTTTTGGAGTCCGACATGTACGCGGTCATAAAAACCGGCGGCAAGCAGTATCGCGTCGCCGCCGGCGAAAAATTGAAAATAGAACAGATACCGGCAGAAGTTGGCGCGGAAGTCACGCTCGATCAGGTGCTCATGGTCGGCGAGGGCGAGTCGGTTACGATCGGCGCGCCGCTGGTCGCCGGCGCGGTGGTCAAGGCTACCGTGCTGGCGCAGGATCGTCACGACAAGGTCAAGATCTTCAAGATGCGGCGTCGCAAGCATTACCAGAAGCATCAGGGCCACCGTCAGAACTATACCGAAATTCGCATCGACGGGATTTCCGCCTGAGGGAAAGGAAAGAATCACATGGCACACAAAAAGGCAGGCGGCAGTTCGCGCAACGGCCGCGATTCGGAATCGAAACGCCTCGGCGTCAAGCGCTACGGAGGCCAGGACGTGCCGGCGGGGAGCATCATCGTCCGCCAGCGCGGCACGCAGTTCCATCCGGGCGTCAACGTCGGCGTCGGCAAGGATCACACGCTGTTCGCCCTGGTCGGCGGGCGCGTCGAATTCGCCATCAAGGGGCCGAAGCGGCAGCGCACGGTCAACATCGTGCCGGCGGCGGCCTGAATCCCGGTTCCGCGGGCTCCGGCGGCAGCGAAAGCCCTATCCTTGCGGTAGGGCTTTTTGGTTTGCGCCAATGAAATTCATCGACGAGGCGAAGATCTACGTTGCCGCCGGCGACGGCGGCAACGGCGTCGCTTCGTTCCGGCGCGAGAAATATGAACCCGAGGGCGGTCCGGACGGCGGCGACGGCGGGCGCGGCGGCAGCGTCCGGGCCTGCGCCGACCGCAACGTCAACACGCTGATCGAATACCGCTACAGCCGCAAGTTCGTCGCGCCGCGCGGCGGCAACGGGGCGTCCGCCGGGTGTTACGGCCGCGGCGGCCAGGACATCGTCCTGCGCGTGCCGGTCGGGACGGTGGTCACCGACCTCAATACCAAGCGGGTGATCGCCGACCTGGCGCGCGACGGACAGAGCGTGCTGCTCGCCAGGGGCGGCAAGGGCGGCCTCGGCAACATCCACTTCAAGTCGAGCACCAACCGCGCGCCGCGCCAGCACACCCCCGGCGAGCCGGGCGAGGAACGCGATCTGCGCCTCGAACTGCGCGTGCTCGCCGACGTCGGCCTGCTCGGCCTGCCGAACGCCGGGAAAAGCACCCTGATCCGCGCCATTTCGGCGGCGCGTCCGAAGGTCGCCGACTATCCGTTCACCACCATGCATCCCAATCTTGGCGTGGTGCGCGTCGATGAGAACCGCAGCTTCGTCGTCGCCGACATTCCCGGCCTGATCGAAGGCGCCGCCGAGGGCGCGGGGCTTGGCATCCGCTTTCTCAAGCACCTGGCGCGCACGCGCGTGCTGCTGCACCTCGTGGATCTCGCGCCCTTCGACCCCGAGGCCGATCCGGTGCGCGAGGCGCGCGCCATCGTCGGCGAACTGGAAAAATACAGCCCGGAACTCGCCGCCAAGCCGCGCTGGCTGGTGCTCAACAAACTCGACCTGATCGCCGAAGACGAGCGCCAAGGCCGCGTCGACGAATTCCTGGACGCCTATGGCGTGTCCGGCGAAACGCCGTGTTTCCGGATCAGCGCCATCAACGGCGACGGCTGCCGGCCCCTGGTCTTCGCCCTGCGCGAGGCGCTCGACACCCTCGACGAGCAAGCCCCCGCGACGCCCGAAGACGACTCGATGGACGAATTCTTTCCCGGCGGCGCGGAGCCGGATTGAGCGAAAAATGGGCATGAACACGACGCGCATCGCCGAGGCGAAACGGCTGGTCATCAAGGTGGGTTCGGCGCTGGTCACCAACAACGGCGAAGGGCTCGACGAGGCGGCGATCCGCGAATGGGCGCGGCAGATCGCCGAATTGCGCGCGCTCGGACGGGAAGTCGTGCTGGTCTCCTCCGGAGCGATCGCCTGCGGCATGCGCCGCCTGGGCCGGGAGCGGCGTCCGAGCGCGGTGCATGAATTGCAGGCCTGCGCCGCCGTCGGGCAGATGGAGCTGGTGCAGGTCTATGAAAGCGCGTTCTCGGCGCACGGATTGCACACCGCGCAGGTGCTGCTCACCCACGACGACCTGGCCGACCGCAAGCGCTATCTCAACGCGCGCTCGACCTTGACCACGCTGCTGGCGCTGGGTGTCGTGCCGGTCATCAACGAGAACGACACGGTGGTCACCGACGAGATCAAGTTCGGCGACAACGATACGCTCGGCGCGCTGGTGGCCAATCTGGTCGATGCCGACGGCCTGGTCATCCTGACCGACCAGCAGGGGCTGTACACGGCCGATCCGCGCAAGGACGCGCGGGCGACGCTGATCGCCGAGGCGCGCGCGGGCGATCCGGCGCTGGAAGCGATGGCCGGCGGGGCGGGCACGCAGTACGGCAAGGGCGGCATGATCACCAAGGTGATCGCCGCCCGGCGCGCGGCCGGCGGCGGCGCGCACACGGTCATCGCCAGCGGGCGCGAGCCGGACGTGATGCCGCGCCTGGCGCGCGGCGAAGCGATCGGCACGCTGCTGGTATCCGGGCTGCCGCGGCTTTCGGCGCGCAAGCAGTGGCTGGCCGACCATCTCCAGCTCAACGGCCGCCTGCTGCTCGACGCCGGCGCGGTCAAGGCGCTCGGGGACGGCAAGAGCCTGCTGCCGATCGGCGTGATCGAGGCGCAGGGCGAATTCGAGCGCGGCGCGGCGGTCGCCTGCGTCTCGCCCGCCGGAACGGAAGTGGCGCGCGGCCTGATCAACTACGGCAGCAGCGACGCCCGGCGCATCGCGCGCCACGCCAGCGCGGACATCGAAAGCATCCTCGGCTACATCGACGAACCGGAAATGATTCACCGGGATAATCTGGTGGTTTTCAGGGATCAGAGGACAGGTGACAGGTGACGGTTTCGTAGGGCGGGAAAGCGCAGCGCCTCCCGCCGATCCATTTCACGGCGCAACGCGCCGCACGATTCAAGGGCCGTCGAATAAGAGAGGCGGCTGCGCCGCCGGAGAGAACGACCGGCGGGAGGCGCTGCGCTTTCCCGCCCTACGGGGTGCACCAACGGTTTTGCGCCTACGCCCAGGTGGGCCGGAGACCGGCGCCCTGGGAGTATTCCAGTCACATTCCGGTTCCGGGCCGCGCTTTGCTATACTCCACGACTGACCCGTTTCGACATTCTTCCCATTCTTCCGTTTCCATCATGGCCCTGAATTACCAGATCGTGCCGGTGACCCCGTTCGAGCAGAACTGCACGCTGCTGTGGTGCGATGAGACGATGCGCGCCGCCGTGGTCGATCCGGGCGGCGACGTTCCGCGAATCCTGGCGGCGGTAAAAAAATGCGGCGTCGAGGTGGAACGGATCCTGGTCACGCACGGGCACATCGATCATGCCGGCGGCGTGGCCGAGCTGGCCGAGCGCCTGTCGGCGCCGGTCGAAGGCCCGCACGAGGAGGATCGTTTCTGGATCGACGGCATGCCGCAGCAGGCGCGGACGTTCGGTTTCCCCGACGTCCGTTCCTTTACGCCCGACCGCTGGCTGAAGCAGGGCGACAGCGTCCGCTTCGGGCAGGTCGAAATGCAAGTCTTGCATTGTCCCGGCCACACGCCGGGCCACGTCGTCTTTTTCAGCGATGCCCGCCGGCTCGCGGTCGTCGGCGACGTTCTGTTCCGGGGATCGGTGGGGCGCACGGATTTCCCGAGAGGCGATTTCGATACGCTGATCGCTTCCATCCGGCAGAAACTCTGGCCGCTCGGCGACGATGTCGCGTTCATTTCCGGCCACGGGCCGATGTCCACCCTTGGCGAAGAACGGCTCGGCAATCCCTATTGCGGCGACTGGCGCTGAAGGCGGCCCCGCCCGCAGCTACCAGTTGCTGATCGACGTGGCCGCGCCGGTGCGCGTCGCCGTCGGGCGGCTCGGCGAATTCGAGTTTCCCGCCGGTCTCTACTGCTACACCGGCAGCGCCCGGCGCAATTTCGAGGCGCGCATCCGTCGCCATCTGTCGCCGGCGAAAAAGCTGCATTGGCACATCGACTACCTGCTGGCCGCTCCCGGCGTGCGCGTCCGCGAAGTCAGGCGTTTCGCCGAGGAAGAATGCCAGCTCAACCGGCGCACCGCGGGCGAGTCGCCCGTACCCGGTTTCGGCGCCAGCGATTGCCGCGCCGGATGCGGCAGCCATTTGAAGCGCTTATCGGAGGACAGGTTTCAGAGGACAGAGGACAGTTCAGTTACCGGGCGCAAAGCGCCCGCAAAAAATACTGTCTTCTGTCCCCTGACGCGGAAACGTCTATGCCGGTAGGAATCATTGAATCGCTCGATCACGAGGCGCGAGGGATCACGCGGCTCGACGGCAAGACGGTTTTCGTCGAAGGCGGCCTGCCGGGCGAGCGCGTCGAGTATTCCTGCTACCGGAGGAAGCCGAGCTACGACATTGCCCGCGTCGATCGCGTCGTCGAGGCTTCCGCCAGCCGGGTCGAGCCGCGCTGTCCGCATTTCGGCGTCTGCGGCGGATGCAGCATGCAGCATCTCGAAGCGTCGGCGCAGCTCGCGGCCAAGCAGCGCCTGCTGGAAGCCAACCTGTGGCATCTCGGCCGCCTGGCCGCCGGAGAGATCTACGCGCCGATCCACGGCGCGACGTGGGGCTACCGCTTCCGCGCCCGCCTGTCGGCGCGCATGGTGCCGAAAAAAGGCGGCATGCTGATCGGTTTCCACGAGCGCCGGAGCAGCTACGTCGCCGACATGCGGCAATGCCCGAATCTGCCGCCGCAGGTGTCCGGCCTGCTGCTGCCGCTGCGCGAACTGGTGTCCGCGCTGTCGATCCGCGCGGCGATGCCGCAGATCGAGCTGGCCGTCGGCGAAACCATGACGGCGCTGGTGCTGCGCATCCTGGAGCCGCTCGACGCCGCCGACGAGGGCCTGCTGCGCGCCTTCGCCGACCGCCACGGCGTCGTCTTTTACCTGCAAGCCGCGGGGCCCGCCTCGGCGCGCCGTTTCTACCCGCTGGACGAGCGCCGGCTGTCCTACCGGCTGCCGGACTACGGCATCGAGCACGGCTTCTCGCCGACCGAATTCACCCAGGTCAATCACGCCGTCAACCGCGTGCTGGTGCGCCGCGCGATGGCGCTGCTCGACGCGCGAAGCGGCGAGCGCGTCGCCGACATGTTCTGCGGCATCGGCAATTTCACGCTGCCGATCGCCCGCGCCGGCGCGTGCGCGGTCGGCGTCGAAGGCAGCCCCGAACTCGTGCGCCGGGCCGGCGAAAACGCCGCCGCCAACGGCCTGTCCGGGCAGGCCGCATACCTGGTCGCCAACCTCTTCACGGCGACGCCCGAATCGCTCGCCGCGCTCGGCCGCTTCGACAAGATGCTGATCGACCCGCCACGCGAAGGAGCGGTCGAACTGGTCAAGGCCATCGCCGGCGACGCCCCACGCCGGATCGTTTACGTCTCCTGCAACCCAGCGACGCTGGCCCGCGACGCGGCGATCCTGGTGCATCAGAAAGGCTATCGACTGCGCGGCGCGGGGGTAGTCAACATGTTCCCCAACACCTCGCACGTCGAATCGATCGCGCTGTTCGAGCTTGGATGACAGAAGACAGGGGACGAAATTATCCTCGGTCAGCGATTAGGCAAGCTTGGCTCGGCACTGTCCGTGGTTCCTTGAGCCAACGGGCGTTTCGCCGACATTGCGGTCACCGAAGCCGCCATGAAAAATGGTGTTTCCGGTGAGAAGCTGTTTTAAAAAAATTGGCTCTACCGACTATTGTGTGGAAGCAGGTCAAGTCCCCCGCAGTAAAAAAGTATTGCGATTCTGTAGTTTTCAAAATTTCTAAAGCCTCTGGCGCTTGCTTTTATGTGTTGAATCACA
>JAISQQ010000222.1 GCA_031274075.1 Accumulibacter sp. | reverse complement strand
CGGCCGGCGTAGCCCAGGCGTTGCAATGCCTTGTTGAGCGCACTGGCGCCAATGCATTTCTGCGGATCGCTCCGGTGCGCCAGCAGATAACGCTGGGCCGGGCCGGCGGATTCCAGCAGCTCGCGGACGATCGCCACGGCCTGCGTGGGGAGCGGCACGAGATATGGGGGAATGTCCTGGGACTGTAGGCCGCACTGGCGCATCTTGCGCTGCAACTGCTTGACGTTTTCGGGCGGAACGATCCACACGCCGCGTTCGAGATCGAATTGTTCCGCCGTCGCGTGCCGCAGTTCATAGGTGCGCACGCCGGTGAGCAGCAAGAGGCGCAACCCTTGCCGGACGAGTCTGTTGTCGTATGTTTGCACGCTTTGCAACAGTGCCGGCAATTCGTCCCTGCGCAGGAACGGATTGTGGCGCGTGGGCCGTTGCGGGACGGCGACGACGTTGAGGTCGGTCGCGTAGTTGTATTCCAACCCGGGTACGGTCACGAGCGCATAGCGGAACATCTGCCGGAGCCAGATGCGCGCGAACCGCGCGATCGTCAGCGCGCCCCGGCGCTCGATCCTGCCGACGACTTCCAGCAGGTCGGGACGCCGGATCTCATGAATCGACTGCCTTTCCAGGAGAGGTAGAATGTCTTTTTTGAAGAGGCGCACGATCTTGGCGTGCGTACTGCCCTTTCCCGTCTTGATTTCCAATTGGTGATGTTCGATCCAGTGGTGAAACACGGCGCCGAACGTATTCTCGTCCGCGAGGCGCTCGGCCAGCCGTTTCTCCTTGCGCTGCGCGCGCGGATCGATGCCTTGGGACAACAAGGCGCGCGCTTCGTCGCGTGCCTGACGCGCCGCCCGGAGAGAGACTTCCGGGTAGGTGCCGAACGCGATGCGCTTTTGGCTGCTGTGCCAGTAGTAGCGGAAGTGCCAGGATTTTCCGCCGTGGGGAGAGACGTTGAGGGAGAGTCCGTCGAAGTCGCCGAGGGTGTATGCTTTACCCGTCGGCTTGGCTTGCCGGACGGTCAAGTCTGAGAGTGCCATGATCCAGCTCCTAACGGTTGTCGAGTCAGGTCTGGATTTTTTTTCCACCGCTCCCGCTTTCCAAGCAGGAATCCGATTTCCGCCGTGCCCGATTGACTATGGACTTGAAAATGGACTTGAAAGTCCTGGCTGGCGGTGGATTCCAGTAGCGTCCAGTGGAACTGAAAAAGATGGAAATTCAAAGTTTTCAGTACCTTATGGACGTTACTGGAAGTCCTTGGTATAGTGGGGCGGTTTCCAACCGGAGTCGGTTTTCGATGAACGCGATTTTCACGCTTTACGCCTTTCCGGCAAAGCGAAAATGGCGCCACGCGCTGCTGTTGTGCGCGCTGGCCTTGGTCGCCCTGCTCCTGCATCCGGTCGACGCCCTGACCATCCGCTTCGCGCCTTCCTCCTCCGCCAGCGAGCCGTCCGGGCGCAACGCGCCCCTGTTCGCGGCCAGCGCCCCCCTGGGGCAGGAATTCGCCACGGAATACCTCCACTCCGTGCAACTCACGCCGGTCCAGGACATCTACCGCGTCGTCAATGGACGAATCTGGTCCTGGCAGGAGCGCGTGCGCTCGCACAACGCCGGCCTGCCCTTCGCCCGCCCCCCCTTCGGGCGATTCCGCGCCGACCCGCCGTGGATGGTGTTCGAAGGCGGGCGGCAATCCTGGGAAGGCATCGTCCTCCGCGTCGGCGACGCCCGGTTCGGGCGAAACGTCTTTTCCTACGGCGCGGAAGAAACGCGCGCCGCGCTGTTCGAGCGCTTTCCCGGCCAACGCCTGCGGCTCGGCGTCGAGCGGCGTCCCTTGATAACGCTCCTCCCCGCGCGGCGGCTCCCGGATCATCCCTGAAAAATGCCTGCCGGGACAGGATTCCAGGCAGCCCGGAGCGTTTTGCGTTCCAGCGCAGACAGCGACTATTTCCATCCCGTCATTCCGGCGAAAGCCGGAATCCAGGAGCTTCGGGGAACGAATTGGATCGGCTTTCGCTGTGAGAAATCGGGCTCCCCTATTTCTCCGCCATGTGGCGTCGTTGGCATCGCGGCGATTTTCCCAGGGAGCGCGGGTCTCCAGCCCGCCTGGGCGTTGGCGCGAAACCGTTGGCGCACCCCGTAGGGCGTATAGCCTGGGGTGAGCGGAGCGAACCCCAACAAAACAAGGGCGATACCTCGCCATATTCGGATGGGGATGGATACGAGACGCTTGGGCGGCGGAGGAGGAAGTGACGGTGACGGCGGGGGAAAGGCGATGATGCTGGGGTTCGCTTTGCTCACCCCAAGCTATGCGGGCTACGCTCGCTGTTTTTGCGTATCGAAATAATCCTCCGCGAGGATGACGTATATGGCCTTATCTATCCATTCTTTATCCACGCGCGCCCAAAATGCTTTGACGTGCGTGGCTTCACGGCACATTCCGTTACGCTCCATGACGCGGCACGAACCGTAATTCACGGCGGCGCACGGCGCATACATGCGACGCAGCCTCAAATCCTCAAACCCGAAACGGATAAGCTCGCCGCAAAACTCCGTGCCGTAGCCTCGTTTCCAGTAATCAATATGCAAAATCCAACCGAGTTCGGCGGTATCTCCCGCGTCGTCAGTGTAAATCCCGCAACTGCCGATAACGGCTCCCGTTTCTTTCAGAACGACAGCGAAGTCGTAGCGTCGGCGCGGCAGCGCCCTCCCGTTTTTAACGCAAGTTTCAATAAATTCGCGCGTCTGTTCCTCGGTATTCGGCCCCCAGGCCATATAGCGCGTGTTTTCGGGATTGCTCCCCCATGAGTGAACAGCGCTAAAATCATCAACAGTGAGTGGCCGCAGATCAAGCCGATCTGTTTCGAGTATGACCGCGTTATTGTTTGCCATAGATGATTCTCCAGCCTTTGGATTCCGCCACGATCAATATGGGGGAATAATAAGGGACAGGCCGCGGAATAACAGAAGGTCTATGCGGGCTCCAGTTTATCGAGCTGAACTTCCGGATCGTAGTGATATAGCAGTAAGTAATCGTTCCAATCAAAGTTCCCCTGACAAACCACAATAACCCCTCTGTCCAGGCCCGCCACTTCTGAATCGTCGGAAAAAAATCGTTTTCTTGCAACTTTCCATAATTTTGGCATATCGGAACTGCTGAATTCGACGTTGATGTACCTTCTTTCTTGTTTTCTGCCATGAATGAATTTGGCACTCGATACCAGGGATTTATCTTTTTGCAAGCCCCTTAGGATACGGATCGCTGCTTTACAGGTATCTGCTGCGAGAATATCCGGTTGAAGTTGGATAGCCAGGGTTTTCATGTTTCAATCCACGTCCGGCAGGCCGGACGAAAGCACGGAAGGGCTTACGCCCCTCCCGTGCGGGACTATTCCCCTGAAGGGAGATGTTTCCAAGCTTCCAACCGGAGTCTGTTTTTGATGAAAAATGCCTGCCGGGATGGAATCCCCGGCAGGCATCGAACGCTCGATCAGGATGAAGGACGAGGCTTACTTGATATCGGGAACCGTGAGGCCCTTTTCCTTGTAGAACTTGGCCGCGCCGGCGTGCACGGGGACGGTGATTCCGCTCAGCGCCGACTCCAGCGTGATCTGCTTGGCCGTGGCGTGCGAGGCGTGGATCGCGTCCAGATTTCCATACATGTTCTTGACGAACTCGTAAATGACGTTTTCCGGCACTTTCTCGTGGGTCACCAGTATGGCCACGACGGCGGGCGTCTTCGTGTCCTGATCGACGCCGCGGTAGGTCTTGGCGGGGATGACGCTGGAGACGAAATACGGGAAGGCCTTGGTCAACTGCGCCAGGAAATCATCGCTGAAGCTCAGCAATCCCACGTCCTTGGTCGTCGTCAGGTCCATCACCGAAGCCGTCGGGAAACCGGCCACGACGAAGCCCACATCAATCTGGTTGTCCTTGAAGCGGTTGGTCGTCTGGCCGAAATCCAGACGGTCGATCTTCATGTCGTCACTAGTCAGCTTGGCGATCTCGAAAATCGCCAGCGCGTCCGCCTCGGTGCCCGACCCGGCGGCTCCGACGCTGACGCGCTTGCCTTTCAGGTCGGCAACGCCGGCGATCTTGGCGTCCTTGGCGAGGATGACCTGGATGTGTTCCGGGTAGAGGGCGGCGACGGCGCGCAGGTTCTTGATCGGCTCCTTGAACATCTGCTGCCCGTTGTAGGCCCAGAACGCCGTGTCGTTCTGCGCGAAGGCCACTTCGATCTCGCCCTTGCCGAGGAGATTCAGGTTGGCCACGGAAGCGTTGCCCGTTTCCGCGGTGGCCTGCACGGCGTCGCTCTTGCTGACCGCCTGGGCGATCGCGCCGCCGATCGGATAATAGGTTCCGGAAGTTCCGCCCGTGGCGATGGAGACATAGTCCTTGGCCTGCGCGACCCCGGCGCAAAGAGAAACGCTCAGGGCGGTAATCGAAAGTAAAGTCGTCAGTTTGTGCTGTTTCATGCTATTTCACCTCTTGGTTAAATTTCGGTTAAGTTTCCGCTAAGTTTCCGTCGTCGTCCGGCTTGGTTTCGCCACAAAACGCTGCCACAAATAAATGAACACCAAAGCCGCCAGGCCGCAAAGATCGGAAGTGGTTCCCGGGACCAGCAGCCCCAATGCCCCGGCCGACGCCACGATGCGCATCAGCCATGACAAATTCCCATTATAATACCCTATCGTCGCCATGGATAACAGGTAAACCCCGGCCAGCGAAGTGATCGTGGCCTGGATCATGGCCAAGGGCGTCGCATCCACCATCAACAGGATTGGGTTATAGACGTAGATGAATGGCACCAGGAAGCCCGCCAGGGCGAGCTTGAGCGAGGTCACTCCCGATTTCATCGGGTCCGCTCCGGCGATGCCCGCCGCCGCATAGGCCGCGAGCGCTACCGGCGGCGTCAGGTCCGCCGCGATGCCGAAGTAGAACACGAACATGTAGGCCGCGATGTCCGGCACGCCCAGCAGTTTCAGGGCGGGCGCGGCCATGGTGCTGGTGACGATGAAGTTGGCCGTGGTCGGCAGGCCGGTTCCCAGCAGGATGCTGGCGCACATGGTCAGCAGCAGGGTCGGCAGCAGCAGGCCGCCGGACAGATCGACGATCCCGCCCGCGATGCGCAGCGCCAGCCCGGTCAAGGTGCCGGTGCCGACGATGAAGCCGACGCAGGCGCAGGCGCAGGCCACGCCCAGCGAAGAGCGGGCGCCGGCTTCGAAGGCCTCGACCAGCTTTTTCGGCGTCAGGCGCGTTTCCTTGTTCAGCCAGGACAGCGGGATACTGACCAGGATGCCCCAGAACGCCGCCATCAAGGGCGTATACCCCGCCACCAGCAGATAGATGATCGCGCCCAGCGGAAGCAGCAGGAAGCCGCGAGTGCGCAGCAGATACCAGACGTTCGGCAGGTTCTCGCGCGCGATGCCGGAAAGGCCGAGCCTTTTCGCCTCGAAGTGCACCTGGATGAGCACGGCGGTATAGTACAAAAGCGCCGGAATGATGGCCGCCTTGGCCACTTCGATATACGGCCAGCCCAGGAACTGGGCCATGATGAACGCGCCCGCGCCCATCACCGGCGGCATGATCTGCCCGCCGGTCGACGCGGCGGCCTCGACGGCGGCGGCGAAGTGCGGCCGGTAGCCGACGCTTTTCATCAGCGGAATGGTAAACATGCCCACGGTGCAGACGTTGGCCACCGACGAACCGGAAACGGTGCCCATGATGCCCGAGGCGACGACCGTCACCTTGGCCGGCCCGCCCGAGGCCCAGCCCGCCAGCCCCAGGGAAAGATCGATGATGAACTTGCCGACGCCGGTTTTTTCCAGCACCGCGCCGAACAGGATGAACATGAAGACGAAGGTCGAGGAAACCTCCAGCGGCGTGCCGAAGATCCCCTCGGTGCCCAGGTACATGTGGTTGATGATGCGCGAGATGGAAAATCCCCGGTGGCCCATGCCCGCGGGCAGCACGTTGCCGAAATAGGCGTACAGCAGGCAGATGATGGCCAGGCAGGGCAGCACCGGGTTCGAGATGCGGCGGGTGGCTTCCAGCAGCACGAAAATCAGCACGAAACCCCAGGCCAGGTCGAGATCGGAAGGCATCCCCGGACGCTCGATCAGCGTCATGTAATTGACCACCAGATACAGGCTCGCGCAGACCCCGAGCAGTCCCACGACGATGTCGTACCACGGCACGACATTGGCGTTCTTTACGGACTTTTTGCTCGCCGGGTACAGGAAAATCGTCAGCAGCAAGGTAAACGCGAGGTGCACCGCGCCCTGGTGCTGCGCCGGCAAAAGGCCGAATCCCGAGGTGTAGAAGTGAAAACACGACATGGCGATCGCGACCAGCATGACCAGCTTGCCCAGCCAGCCGGAAAAGATCCGGAACGCCGACTCCGAATCGTACTTGCGCATCAGCTCGTTGAAATCGATGTTGCCGCCGGGGGAGGAAATCGGGGGAGCCGTGTTGGGATTGTCTTGCGCCATGAAAAAACCTCTCCAAAAAATGAGCTTCGATTTCAGAAGCTGTTTTAAAAAAATGGGTACGAGAAATGCTTAGATCCCAAAAACCTCAATTCAAGCCCTGGGTGAAGGTAGGGCGGTTTCTCCGAAACCGCCGCCACCCGGCGCGCTCGGAGAGTGCGCCCTACCCCGGATGATCCATCTGCTTCTCAAATGTCTTTCTAATTTCCAAAACAGCTTCTCAATGTTCCGCCGGCAATCACCCGCTCCGCCGCCGGAAACCCGCCACTCCGAGCCGCCGCGCCGGCATTGCTTCCGCCGGCAGGGCGACAGCTTACAGGCGCGAGTGCCGGAACACAACAAGACGAATCCGGCGGTCAGGGGACAGAGGACAGAAGACAGAAGACAGTCCAGTTACCGGGCGCTTCGCGCCCGCAAATATTACTGTCCTCTGTCCTCTGTCCTCTGTCTTCTGTCCTCTGATACCGGCTGGCGGCGGTGCGCCAGGTTGGCGGGGAAAAATGAAACCAGGGGGTATCACGCTTTTCCGGACAGGGCGGCAAGTCCTGGAAAAATATTGGAATGTTTTGTCAAATAATCAGCAAAGCCAAACCCCCGGCTATGCCGGGGGACTCCCAAGGTTTGAGCTTTGCGGCCGTCAAAAGATGTTTGAAACAGGGTATGAGTCAGCGACAGCGGAGTCGAGAGGTGATTCAGAGCGTTTTAGCGCCGACGACGGCTATTTCTTCCCCGTCATTC
>JAISQQ010000180.1 GCA_031274075.1 Accumulibacter sp. | reverse complement strand
GCGTCTATCGTTCGCCGGGGACGATTCAGGTCGAAGGCGACGCTTCGTCGGCGTCGTATTTCCTGGCGCTCGGGGCGATCGGCGGCGGGCCGCTGCGCGTCGAGGGCGTTGGTGAAAATTCGGTCCAGGGCGACGCGCGTTTCGCCGAAGCGCTGGCGCGGATGGGAGCGCGCGTCGCGATGGGGCCGGACTGGATCGAGGCCAGCGCGCCGGAGGGCGGGAAACTGCGCGGCATCGAGCTCGATTGCAAGGCGATTCCCGACGCGGCGATGACGCTGGCGACGGCGGCGCTGTTCGCCGAGGGGCCGACCACCTTGAAACGGATCGCCAGTTGGCGGGTCAAGGAAACCGATCGCGTCGCCGCGATGGCGAGCGAACTGAGGAAACTCGGCGCCACGGTGGAGGAGGGCGAGGATTACCTGCGGGTGACGCCGCCCGCGATGCTCGCTTCGCCGCGTGAAGGCATCGATACTTACGACGATCATCGGCTCGCCATGTGCTTTTCGCTGGCGGCGCGCGGCGCGCCGGTGCGCGTCAACGATCCGGGCTGCGTGGGCAAGACCTTCCCTGGGTATTTCGCGCGCTTTGCCGAAGTCGCGCGGGCCGTGCCGGTCATCGCCATCGACGGGCCGTCGGCGTCGGGCAAGGGCACGATCGCGGCGCGGGTGGCGGCGGAACTCGGCTGGCACTATCTCGATTCGGGCGCGCTCTATCGCCTGACCGCGCTGGCCGCGCAGCGGGCGGGCGTCTCCTGGGACGACGAGGCGGGCGTGGCGCGGATCGCCGCGGAACTCGACGCGCGATTCGGCGAGGACTCGATCCGCCTCGCCGGCGAGGAGGTCGGCGACGCCATCCGCTACGAGGCCATCTCCGCCGGGGCCTCGCGCGTCGCCGCGCTGCCGGCGGTGCGCCGGGCGCTGCTTTTCCGGCAGCGCCTGTTCCGCCGCGCGCCGGGGCTGGTGGCGGACGGCAGGGATATGGCCTCGGTCGTTTTCACCGACGCGCGCACCAAGGTTTTTCTCACCGCGAGCGTCGAGGCGCGCGCCCAGAGACGCTATAAGCAGTTGATCGAAAAAGGAATCGCTGCTAATATCGCGCTTCTTTCACAGGACTTGCGCGAACGCGATCTGCGGGACAGTGAACGCAGCGTGGCGCCGTTGCGGCAAAGTGAAGGGGCCTTCCTGCTCGATACGACGGACCTGTCCATCGCCCAAACCGTGGCGCGGGTCCTGGCATGGAGCCGGGCGGCCGGATAGCGCGGGCACGGCGCGGCGTCATGGCGTCATTGCATCATTGCGTCATTGTTTTTGCCGGCCCGTTTCGGGGTCGCCGGGACGATTTTCCGTCGTGCCGTCGGCGTGGTTCAACTCAAGCCAATCCGCGTCACGCGGAACACACACTCTCATCTCTCCTATGTCAGCCAATCCCACTATGCAGGAAAGCTTTGCCGACCTCTTCGAGGCCAGCCTCAATCGCCAGGAAATGCGCCAGGGCGAAGTCATCACCGCGCAGGTCGTGCGCATCGACCAGAATTTCGTGGTGGTCAACGCCGGACTGAAGTCCGAAAGCTATATCGACCGGGCGGAATTCCTCAACGATGGCGGTGAAATCGAAGTCGCGGTCGGCGATTTCGTCCAGGTCGCCATCGAGCAACTGGAGAACGGTTTCGGCGAAACCCGCCTCTCGCGCGAGCGCGCCAAGCGGGTCGCCGCCTGGAACGCGCTGGAAATGGCGCTCAACGACGGCTCCCTGGTGAGCGGTACGATCACCGGCAAGGTCAAGGGCGGCCTCACCGTGATGACCAACAGCGTGCGCGCCTTCCTGCCAGGCTCGCTGGTGGACATGCGTCCGGTCAAGGACACCGCGCCTTACGAGGGCAAGACCTTCGAATTCAAGGTCATCAAGCTCGACCGCAAGCGCAACAACGTGGTCGTCTCGCGCCGCGCCGTGCTCGAAGCCACGGTGGGCGAGGAGCGCGAAGCGCTGCTCTCCAACCTCAAGGAAGGCAGCGTCGTCAAGGGCGTAGTCAAGAACATCACCGACTACGGCGCCTTCGTCGATCTCGGCGGCATCGACGGCCTGCTGCACATCACCGACCTGGCCTGGCGCCGCGTCCGCCATCCGTCCGAAGTGCTGGCCGTGGGCGACGAGGTGCAGGCCAAGATCCTCAAGTTCGACCAGGACAAGAACCGCGTTTCGCTGGGCCTGAAACAGCTCGGCGAAGACCCGTGGGTCGGCATCGCGCGCCGCTACCCGCAGGGTACCCGCCTGTTCGGCAAGGTCACCAACCTGACCGACTACGGCGCTTTCGTGGAGATCGAGCAGGGCATCGAAGGCCTGGTGCACGTCTCGGAAATGGACTGGACCAACAAGAACGTGCATCCGTCGAAAGTCGTCCAGCTCGGCGACGAGGTCGAGGTCATGATCCTCGAGATCGACGAGGATCGCCGCCGCATCTCCCTGGGCATGAAACAGTGCGTGGCCAATCCCTGGGACGATTTCGCGATGAATCACAAGAAGGGCGACAAGGTCAAGGGCGCGATCAAGTCGATCACCGACTTCGGCGTGTTCATCGGCCTGCCGGGCGGCATCGACGGCTTGGTGCACCTGTCCGACCTGTCGTGGTCCACCCCCGGCGAGGAGGCCATCCGCAACTTCAAGAAGGGCGACGAGGTCGAAGCCGTGGTGCTGGCCATCGACACCGAGAAGGAGCGCATCTCGCTGGGCATCAAGCAGCTCGACGGCGATCCCTACACCAGCTTCATCGCCACGCACGAGAAGAACGCCATCGTCAAGGGGAGCGTCAAGTCGGTCGATGCCCGCGGCGCGGTGATCCTGCTCGAAGGCGAGATGGAGGGCTATCTGCGCGCCTCGGAAGCCGCGCGCGAACGTATCGAGGATCTGACCAAGGTGTACAAGGAAGGCGACGAGGTCGAGGCGATGATCATCAACATCGACCGCAAGACGCGTTCCATCAACCTGTCGGTCAAGGCCAAGGATCAGGCCGAGCAGCACGACGCCCTGCAGAAGCTGTCCGCCGAGAGCAACGTCAGTTCGGGCACGACCAATCTTGGCGCCTTGCTGAAGGCCAAGTTGAACAGCCAGCAGTAAGGTTCCACGCATGACCAAGTCAGATCTGATCGTGCGGCTGGCCGAGCGTTTTCCGCAACTGGTCTCGAAGGACGCCGATTTTTCGGTCAAGATGATTCTTGACGCCTTGTCCGAAGCGCTGGTCAGGGGCGACCGCATCGAGATCCGCGGGTTCGGCAGCTTTTCGCTGAATTACCGGCCGCCGCGGGTCGGCCGCAATCCGAAATCCGGCGATCAGGTCCGCGTTCCCGAAAAATGGGTGCCGCATTTCAAGGCGGGCAAGGAATTGCGCGAACGCGTCGACAAGCCGCTCGACGCGGTCTGAAGGTATTTGGATGGATGGACGGGCGGCAGCTGGTTTTGCCGCCCTTTTTTTCGGAGCTAGGAGACGATGCGTGCTTTATTGTGGTGTTGCCGGTTGCTCATCTTCCTGTTTTTATTGGCTTTCGCGGTGAAGAACACCGATCCCGTGAGCATCCGTTTTTTCTTCGACAGCGCCTGGCAGGCGCCGTTGATCATCGTCGTGCTGGCTTTTTTCGCCGCCGGGATGGCGCTCGGCGTGCTGGCCCTGTGCGGCACGGTTTTCGGCTTGCGGCGCGAAATATCGCGCCTGATCAGAGGACAGAAGACAGATGACAGATGACAGTCCAGTTACCGGGTGCTTCGCGCCCGCGAATCAGAGGACAGAGGACAGAGGACCGTCCAGTTACCGGGCGTTTCGCGCCCGCAAATATTACTGTCTTCCGTCCCCTGTCATCTGTCCTCTGATATCTGACCAGGCTTCAGGATGATCGAACTCGAATACTGGCAGCTTCTTTTCTTTCCGCTTTTCTTTGGCCTGGGCTGGGCGGCGGCGCGCATCGACATCCGGCACCTGGTGCGCGAATCGCGGGCGCTGCCGCGTTCGTACTTCCGGGGACTCAATTTCCTGCTCAACGAACAGCCCGACCGGGCGATCGAAGCCTTCGTCGAGGCGGCCAAGGTCGATCCCGAAACGGTCGAACTGCATTTCACGCTGGGCAGCCTGTTTCGCCGCCGGGGCGAGACCGAGCGCGCCATCCGCATGCACCAGAGCCTCATCGGGCGCGACGACCTGCCGCAGGAACTCAAGATTCACGCGCTGTCCGAACTCGGCCAGGATTATCTGAAAGCCGGCCTGCTCGACCGCTCCGAGGAAATCTTCGACAAGCTGCGCGATTCGCCCCGCGCCGAGGACGCCAAGCGCAATCTGCTGGAGATCTACCAGCTCGAGAAGGATTGGGCCAAGGCGATCGCCATCGCCGCCGAGCTGCCGGATTTCGCCTCGCAGAAGGAAATCGCCGAATACCATTGCGAACTGGCGGCGGCCGAGATGATCCGCGCGCGTCCCGAGGCGGCGGCCGGGCATCTCAAGTCGGCGCTCGACCGCAACCGCAAATGTGTGCGCGCCAGCCTGCTGCAAGGCGACATCGACGCGCAGCAGGGGCATATGGAAGAAGCCATCGCCAATTGGCAGCGCATCGAGCAGCAGGATCCGGCCTATCTCGCGCTGGTGGCCAAGCGCCTGCTGGAAGCGTTCCGCAAGCTCGAACGGCGCGACGAGGGGCTGCTCTTGCTGCGCGGCTACCTCGAACGCTACCCCTCGCTCGATCTGCTCGACGTCGTTTTCCAACTGGTGCTCGAAGCCGAGGGACCGGTGGCGGCGCATGGCCTGGTGCGCGACGAGCTTCGGCGCAATCCGACGCTGCTCGGCTTCGACAAGCTGATCGAGGCGCAACTCCTGATTTTGCCGCCCGAGTCGCGCGCCGACCTCGAACTGACCAAGAGCATCGTGCAAAGCTATACGCGCCGCCTGGCGCGCTACCGCTGCGATAATTGCGGCTTCAAGGCGCGTCAGTTCTACTGGCGCTGTCCAGCGTGCGGCGGCTGGGAAAGCTATTCGCCGAAACGCAGCGAAGAATTCGACCTGACCCTTTAGAAGCTGTTTTAGAAATCGGAAAGACGTTTGAGAAGCAGAGGGATCATCCAGGGTAGGGCGCGCTCTCCGAGCGCGCCGGGTGGCGGCATCCAGGGTAGGGCGCGCTCTCCGAGCGCGCCGGGGGGCGGCGGTTTCGGAGAAACCGCCCTACCTTCACCCAGGGCTTGAATTGAGGTTTTTGGGATCAAGGCATTTCTCGTACTAA
>JAISQQ010000147.1 GCA_031274075.1 Accumulibacter sp. | reverse complement strand
GAGCGCGCCCTACCCTGGATGATCCATCTACTTCTCAAATGTCTTTCTAATTTCCAAAACAGCTTCTAAGAGGACAGAAGACGGAAGACAGAAGACAGTAATATTTGCGGGCGCTTAGCGCCCGGTAACTGAACTGTCACCCGTCACCTGTCTTCTGATCCCTGAGCCGCCATAGCGAGCTTGTTTCCGCGGCGCGCGCGGCGTGCAGCGGGTCGTCCGGGTCGGCGGACTTGGGGTGCGTCGGGCGCGTGTCGTGCCGGGCGAGCACTTTCAGGCCGGCCGCGCCGATCCATTCCAGCAGGGTTTCCCGCGAGCGCAGCTTCAGGTGTTCGGCGAGGTCGGAGAGGATCAGCCAGCCTTCCCCATCCGCTTCGAGATGGCTGGCGAGTCCGGCGAGAAAGCCGCGCAGCATGCGGCTGTCGGGATCGTAAACCGCGCCTTCGAGGGTCGAAGCGGGTTTGCCGGGCAGCCACGGGGGATTGCAGACGATCAGCGGCGCGCGGCCCGGCGGAAACAGGTCGGCCTCGATGACTTCGACCGAGGCGGAAAGGCCCAGCCGGTTTACGTTGTCGCGGGCGCAGGCCAGCGCGCGCGGATCCAGATCGGTGGCCACGACGCGCCGCACCCCGCGCCGCGCCAGCACCGCGGCCAGGACGCCCGTGCCGGCGCCGATGTCGAAAGCCAGGCCGCCGATCGCCGCCGCGGGCAAGGGCGCTTCGGCGACCAGCGCCACGTATTCGCCGCGCACCGGCGAGAAAACGCCGTAATGCGGGTGAATGCGGCCACCCAGCGCGGCAATGGGCACCCCTTTCCGGCGCCATTCGTGCGCGCCGATCAGGCCGAGCAGTTCGCGCAGCGGAATGGCCCGCGCCTCGTCGCTCGAGCCGAGCGCTTCCACGCAGGCGTCGCGAACGTCGGGCGCTCGCCGCAGGGGGATGACGTGCCCGGCGGCGAACGGAATCAGCAGCCGGCCGAGGATGCGCGCCCGCTGCGCCTGGGCCATGCGTTTGCGGTGGAAGGCTTCGGGGAACGCCGCCGCGCATCGGCTGCCGGCGCGCGCCTTGCGGTCGATGCGCCGGGCCAGCGCCTGCAGCAGTTGCCGGGCGTTCTGGAAGTCGCCGCGCCAGAGCAGCGCCGTACCTTCGCAAGCCAGGCGGCAGGCGGCGTCGGCGGTCAGCGTGTCGTCGGCGACGAGCACGCGGCGCGGCGCCGGAACGCCGCCCGGCGAACACCAGCGCATGGCTTGCGCGACTCCCGCTTCCTGCCATTCGATCATCGACGGAGCGGGAGATACATCAGGAGAGGGAGACAGCTTGGCCGCCGTCACGGCGTCTCCGTCGGCGTCTCCGTCGGCGTCTCCGTCGGCGTCTCCGTCGGCGTCTCCGTAGAATTCCGCTCCTGCCGCAGCGTCTTTTTCAACAGCGGGAAGTATCCATGATCGTCGATCAACACGTGCTGCACCACGCCGTCCCGCTCGAAGAACAGGACCACTTCCTCCATCGGCAGTTCCCGCGCCAAGGCCAGGCGGTGCATGTTCTTCACCCGGTTGAGCAGCGCCTGGTGTTTCTTCCGGTGCGCTTCGATCCTGGGGTAGGCAAGGCGCGCCATGACGGCTTCCTCATAGCGGAAATGCGCCGTCGCTTCACTGGCGAAACGCTCGAGTATTTGCGGCAGTTCCTCGGGCGAAATGCCGCCATTCTCGATGCCCAGGATGCTTGCGTTACAGAACTCGAAAAAATCCTTGTGCTGCCGGTCGAGGGTCTCTTCGCCGCATTGGTAGGCGTCCCGCCACAAAAGAGGCTGTTCGTCGCGTTCGCCCTGCTGGCCGCAGCCCAGGTGACCATTTTTCGTGTCCGCGGCGTCCCGCGCGAAATAGACCTTGGTGCGCCCCTGGCTCTTGGCCACGTACATGGCGTCGTCGGCGGCCTTCAACAGTGAATCTTCATCGCCGCCACGATCCGGATGGATGGCGATGCCGATGCTGCAGTCGATGCTTACGGTGACGTCGCTGGTCAGGTCGAAAGGCGCGCGGAGCGACTGGCGTATTTTTTTCGCTACCCGCGCGGCATCCCTGACGTGCCGGATCACCGGCAGGATCGCCACGAATTCATCCCCGCCCAGGCGCGCCAGGGTATCGGACTCGCGCAGGCATTTTTGCATCCGCCCGGCGACCGCGCTCAACAGGAGGTCTCCGATCGAATGCCCGTACTTGTCATTGACCGGCTTGAAACGGTCGAGGTCGATCATCAGCAGTCCGAATTTCGTGCCTTTCCGGCGCGACTGGATGATCGCCATGTGAATCCGGTCCTTGAACAAACGCCGGTTGGGCAACTGGGTCAAGGGATCGTAATTGGCCAGGCGCGAGATCTCCGCCGCGGCCCGCGAGCGTTCGGTCACGTCCGTGGCCACGCAGCAGCACATGACGTTGCCGTGATCGTCGAAAAATACCGTGATCGACACCAACACGGTCAGGCGGGTGCCGTCCTTGCAAATGTAGGTCCATTCGCGCTCATCGACCTGGCCGGTAGCCAGCGCCTTGGCAATCAGCGTGTAAGTGTCCGCGACCACGGGAATGCACAGTTCCTCGGACAATTCCTCCGCCCGCCGGCGCACTTCCTCGGGATCGTGGAACAGCATCGGCGTTTGCCTGCCGATCATCTCGTCGGCGGAATAGCCGAGCATCGCCTCCGCGCCCTGGCTGAACAAGGTGATGATGCCGCGGCTGTCGGCGACCACCACGGACTGGTGCAGCGCCCTCAGGATGGAGGCGCTGATCTGCTCCTGCTGGCGCAGTTCGCGCTCGCTGCGCTCGCGCGCGTCCATGCTCTCCTCCAGCAATTGCAGGGCAAAGCCGATCTGCTCGCATTCGTCGCCGCGGACAAACGAATGGTCTCTCGGCGTATTGCGGAAATACCTTTCCAGGAGATCCTCGAGACGCCGGATGATGGCGCGCAAGGAGCCGAGGCGGCGGAAGAACACGCCCGCGGCCAGCACCGTCAGCACCAGCAGCAGGCCAATGCCCACCAAGGCGTAACGTCGTTCCGGAGTATGGGACTGATCGAGGTATCCGGCGAAGACCAGCGCGAGCGCCACCAGCGTCCCCACCGTCGTCGCCACCAGAACCTGCAGGGACAGCCCCGATAAAATCGTCTTTTTCATCAAAAAAACAGACCGATGATCAATATCCGGATTTTCCGGAAATCGCTTATTATCTTCCAATTCCGGCTTGCGGCAAACACTTTTTCGCCGCCATCCAGAACAATCGCACGCTCTCCATGAACGTGAAGTCGACCGGCGCGCGCGGAAATGGCAAGAATTACTGATCCCTGATTTCTGATACCTGATCCCCGATTGGTCAAATGGGAGGAACTGAACCATGTCTGAGCATTTCACCTTGACCGCTGTAAAGGCGCGCGCGCCGTCCCTGCTGCGGCTGGAATTTGCCGACGGGCAGCGCTTTGAACTGGATGTCGCGCCGCTGATTCGCCGCTATCGCGCCTTGTTCCCCCTGGCGGATCCCGCCGTGTTCGCCACGGCGGCGCTGGGCGAAGGCGGCGGCAGCGTCGTCTGGAGCAGGGATGGCGATCTCGAGCTGGCCGCCGATAATCTGCGCGCCCGCGCCGTGGAAGCGGCGGGCGGCTATTCACACGAATTCATCTGGAACTGGATGGCGCGACACCATCTGACGCTGGACGCGGCGGCGGAGGCCATCGGGGTGTCGCGGCGGATGCTGGCCTATTATCGCAGCGGAAAAAAACCGCTTCCCCGCACCGTGGCGCTTGCCTGCCGGGATTGGGAGGCGGGCGGGCGCCGGGCGGCTTGAGCATTGGACGCCGTTCGAGCGCCGGGCGGATAAGCAAAGCGCCATCCGCCAGTCGTTTTTTCCGGCGGCCCCGCCGCCCCAAGACGACTGTCATCTGTCTTCTGTCCTCTGTCATCTGAACTTTACAGCGACAGGCATGAACAGCTTTCGCCGATTTCCCGCTCCGCGTCGATTTCGAACGTATAGCCGGTTTTCGCCGCTTCGAGAACCGCCTGCACCACCCGCAGGCTGCGCGCGGCGTCGCGCCCGGTGACCGCGGGTTCGGCCTCGCCGCGCGCGACCGCGCAAAAATGCCTGATTTGACGCGCCAGCGGATCGCCGGCCTCGACGCTCAGGCGCTCGCGCGACAGCGGCTGGGTCCATCCCTTTTCCGCCTGCTCGCGGTAGCGCCACAGTTCGAGCCGGGGCACCGCAAGCGCGCCTTCGGTCCCGGAAATCAGATAGCAATTTTCGTCGTTGCGCGGATAAAAGGGATTTTCTCCGGAAGTCAGCTCCCAACTCCAGGGCGCCGCGGCCGTGTCGGAAACGGTGAGCGTTCCCAGGGCGCCGCCGGCAAAGCGGAAGACGATCACCGCCGTGTCCTCGACGGGATACTGGCGAACGGCATGCGAAGTCATCGCCTGCACCGAGGCGATTTCGCCGCAGATGAAGCGCAAGTCGTCGATGTCGTGCACCGCGTTGGTCAGAATCGGCCCGGCGCCGGGCAGGCGGCGATGCGCGGCGGAAAAATACTCGTCGGCCTTGAGCAGCATCCACTGCGCGGAAACGGCGGTGATCCGGCCAAGCGCTCCCGCGCGCACGATCTCGCGCGCCTTGGCGATGATCGGGTTGTAGCGCCGATGATGGCCGACCAGCAGGGCGACGCCGGCCCGTTCGGCGGCGGCGATCAATGGCATGGCCGATTCGACGGTATCGGCGATCGGTTTTTCGACCAGCATGGGGATGCCGCGCTCGGCGCAGGCCATCCCCGCCGGCGCGTGCAGCAGGTTCGGCGCGGCGATGATCGCCGCCCGCGGCTTGACGCGATCGAGCATTTCCTCGTAGCGCTCGAAGCAGGGAACGCCGGCGCTCTGCGCATAAGCCCGGGCCTCGGGCGCCGGATCGGCAATCGCCGCCAGGCGGCACGCCGGTTCCCGCCGCATCACCTCGACGTGCTTGCGCCCGAACCATCCGGCGCCGATCATCCCGATGCTGACGGGCGTCATGCCTAGACTCTCCAATGCTCAACCAGGATCCGATCAGAATCCGGAGCGAATGTAGCGGCGCGGGCCAGCCAAGTCACCCGACCAAGGTAGGGAAGTTCAGAGGACAGAAGACAGAGGACGGTTCAGTTACCGGGCGCGAAGCGCCCGCAAATATTACTGTCTTCTGTCTTCTGTCCTCTGTCTTCTGACAAGAGGAAAAGCTATCCCTTTGTCCGGCGCAAAACTAAAATGAGGTCTTCACGCTCCGGCGGCACGCGCAACCCGAAGCTCCGTGCACTCGACTCCGACATCGCGACACGCGCTGACCAGCACCAAGATCGGCATCCCGGCCTCCACGGCGCGGACCGTGGCGCGGCCACGGCTGGCCGGAAAACTCCTGGAAGGTTTGCAGCGTCCGCTGTCGGTGATCACCGCGCCCGCCGGTTTCGGCAAGACCACCCTGGTCGCCGGCGCGCTGCGCGGCCGCGGCGAGGACTTCGCCGTCGCCTGGCTGTCGCTCGACCGCAAGGACCGGCACCTGGTCAGTTTCGTATACCAGTTGGCCGCCGCCTTGCAGTCGGTCGCGCCGGAAATCGGACGCGGACCGGGACTGCTCATCGACCGCTTGCAGACCCCCGCGACGGACGCCCTGGTGGCCGCGCTGATCAACGAAATCGCCGGGATCGGGAAGCGCATCGTGCTGGTGCTCGACGACTTCCACGCCGCCGCTTCGCCGGAAACGCTTTCCGCCCTGACTCATCTGGTCGAACACCTGCCGGAACGATTGCGCCTGGTGGTGGTCAGCCGCGCCGCGCCAAGCCTGCCGCTGGCGCGCTGGCGCACGCAGCGTCGCCTGTCGGAGATCGGCCCGGCCGAACTGCGTTTCTCGTCCGGCGAGGCGGCGCTGTTCCTGGAACAGGCGCTCGGCTTCCCGCTGCCGGAGGAGCTGCTGCGCGCGCTGGAACAAAAGACGGAAGGCTGGATCGCCGGACTGCAAATGGCCGTGCTCTCCCTGCAGCACGCGCAGGAAGAGCAGACGCTCGATCATTTCGCGCAGCGCGTCGCCTCGTTCAGCGGCGGGCACCGCCACGTGCTCGATTATCTCGCCGACGAAGTATTCAGCCGCCAGCCGCCGGGCGTGCAGCACTTCCTGCGCCAGACCTCGGGGCTGAACCCGCTGTGCGCGCCGCTCTGCGACGCGGTGACCGGCCGCGCCGACAGCCGGGAGATGCTGGCCCGCCTGGAGCAGGCAAACATGTTCCTGCTGCCGCTCGACGAAAACCGCCAGTGGTATCGCTACCACCTTCTTTTCGCCGAGTTCCTGCGCAGCGGGGCCGACCCGGCCGAACTGCGGCGGCAGCATCTTTGCGCCAGCGCTTGGTACGAAGAAAACGGCCTGGCCGAGGAAGCCATCCGCCAGGCCGTCGCCGCCGGGGAACACGCGCTGATGGTGCGCCTGTTCCGGGCCTTCGCCGACGAGGTGCTGGCGCGCGGCGAGCAGTTCAAGGTGCGTAGCTGGCTCGACGAACTGCCCGACGAACTGCTCCGCGCGCACAGCGACCTGGCGTGCTACAAGGCCTTGACGCTCTACCACGGCGGGCAGACGGCGCAGGCGCAGCCTTACGTGCAACTGGCCCGCCAACTGGAAAGGGACGACGATCCGCCGAAACGCCGGGGCATGCTGGCCGTCATCCACGCCTACATCGCCCTGAGTTGGGGCGACCCGCGCGAGGCCGTGGTCAACGCCCGGCACGCGATCGAATGGCTCGGCGACAGCGCTTCGCTGTTCCGCGTCTATGCCCACAGCCTGCTCGGGCAGGCGCTGGCCCTGACCGGCGAACGCCCGGCGGCCGTCGCCATCCTCAGCCAGGGCGTCGAGCTCGGGCAGCGGATCGGCAACCCCTTCATGACCATCGACGCCATGGGGCCGCTGATCCAGATGCTCACCGCCCAGGGAAAACTGCGCGAAGCCCGCGCCCTGGGCCGCAACGCCATCCGCCGCCACATCGACGCCAAGGGATCCCCCGCGCCGCTCGCCGCGCTGCTCTACATCCGGCTGGGCATCCTCGACCACGAACAGAACGATCTGGAAGCCGCCCGCTATCGCCTGCTGACCGGGATCGAACTTTCGCGCCAGCTCGGCATGGTCTTCTACTCGCTGCTCGGACTGCGCGCCCTGGCCCGGCTGCTGCACGTCCGCGGCGAGCGCGAAGCCGCCTGGGACACCCTGGCCGAAGCCGGCGAACTGGCGCAGCGCCCGCAAAGCGCGCGCCGCCGCCGGCTGATCGCGCAGACGGTCGCCGAGCTGCAACTGCGCGAAGGAAACGCCGACGGCGCGGCGCGCACCCTCGATGAAATCCACGCCATGGTCGACTACGCCGGCGAGGAAGAAGAACTGCTCGCCGCGCGCATTTTCCTCGCCCGCCGCCAGCCGGTGCGCGCGCTCAAGCTCTTGGCGCCGCTGGAAGCGAAGGCCAGGGCGGACGGTTTTGCCGGCAGCCTGATCGCCATCCACGTGCTGCAGGCCCTGTGCAAGAAATCCGCCGGCGAAAAAGCGGCCGCGGCGCGCTACGCGGAAGCGGCCATTTCACTGGCCGCTTCCGGCGGCTACAAGCGGGTGTTCCTGGACGAAGGGCGGGCCATGGCCGAACTGCTCGAAAACGTCCGCCACGTCGATCCGGCGTTCGTCAGCGGCCTGCTCGAATCGTTCAGGAACGACGAGGAAACGCTGCCCACCGCGGCCCTGCACGAAAACCCGAGCCGGATGGAACGCGAAATCCTCAAGCTGCTCAGCGCCGGCCTGACCAACCGCCAGATCGGCGAAAAACTCGGCATCACGGTCAGCACCACCAAGTGGTACATGACCCAGATTTTCGGCAAGCTGAACGTGCGCAACCGCACCCAGGCCCTGACCCGGGCCAGGCAGTTGAAATTGATCGAGTGAGTTCCAGATGTCAGGTATCAGGTATCAGATCAATTACCGGGCGCTTCGCGCCCGCAAATATTACTGATCCCTGATTCCTGATTTACGCCTTTCGCGGCTTACTTCAGTACACCGTAGGTACACGGTAGGGCGGGAAAGCGCAGCGCCTCCCGCCGGTCGTTCTCTCCGGCGGCGTAGCCGCCACTTCTATTATTCAACGGCCTTCAAATAGTGCGGCGCGTTGCGCCGTGAAAAGGACCGGCGGGAGGCGCTTCGCTTTCCCGCCCTACGGGTCAGTGTCAGTGTCAGGGATCAGATGTCAGTATTCTTGCGGGCGCGAAACGCCCGGTAATCACCGCCATTTCCGCGCACCGGTCGATTCATGGAGAGAGTGCGATTTTCCCTGGGAGCGCGGGGCACCCGCCCCGCTTTTAACAGCGCAATGACCCCGATACCGCTGTTGCGGGGCTGGTGCCCCGCGCTCCCAGAGAGAAGACCGCAACAGGTTCTAAAACGTAAAGCGTTCCACCCCCGCCCTCATTCGGCCAGCGCGGCTTTCTGGAAGGCGACG
>JAISQQ010000079.1 GCA_031274075.1 Accumulibacter sp. | reverse complement strand
CTGCGGCTGCAAAAATCGCTGCTGATCTACGCCACCGGCCTCATCAGCTTCGCTTCGGTGCTCTGGCTGTTCATCTACTGGCAGCTTGGCCCGCAAATTTCCTCGACGATCCCGTTCATCTTCCAGTCGCTGCTGCTCGGCAACCTCGCGCTCTACATCAAGACGCTCAGGTTCGGGTTGTTCCGGCAGACGCAATTGGCCTTGCTCCTGTTCATACCCTTCGTCGCGCAGTGGAGCCTGGGCAACTTCATCACCGCCAGCGGCCTCAGCCTGTGGGCGCTGCTGGCGCCGGTCGGCGCGGTGCTGGTGATCGGCGCGCGCGAGGCGCTGGCCTGGTTCTTCGCCTACGTCTTCCTGACCGCGCTCTCCGGCGGCTTCGATTATTACCTGGCGGATTCCCTGCCGCCGGCGTCGATGAAGATTCCTCCGCACACGACGATGCTCTTCTTCGCGCTGAACTTCGCGGTGGTGTCGACCCTGGTCTTCCTGCTGCTGCGCCACGCGGCGATCGAAAAGCAAAAGGCCCAGTCCCGGCTGGAAGAGGCGCATCGCCTGCTGCAACTGGAACAGCGGCGTTCAGAGCGGCTGCTGCTCAACATCCTTCCCGGCCCAATCGCCGAGCGGCTGAAGAACAGCGACCAGACGATCGCCGACGGCTTTGCCGACGTCGCGGTGATGTTCGTCGACATCGTCAATTTCACGCATCTTGCCGAGGGGATGAGTCCGCAAGAGATTTTCGCCATGCTCAACCGCGTCTTCTCGTCGTTCGATGAACTGGCCGAGAAATACGGGCTGGAGCGGATCAAGACGATCGGCGACGCCTACATGGTTGCCGGGGGGCTGAACGATCGGCGCGAGGACTTCACCGTGGCGCTCGCCGATCTGGCGCTGGCCATGCGCGATCTCTTGCGGCGCGACTTCCGGGTCAACGCGATGCCGCTCGAAGTGCGCATCGGCATCGGCGGCGGCCCCGTCGTCGCCGGCGTGGTCGGCAAGAAGAAATTCATCTACGACCTGTGGGGCGACACGGTGAACCTGGCCAGCCGCATCACCAGCGGGGGATTGCCCGGCTGCATCCAGGTCGACCGGACGACGTACCGCAAGCTGTGGCCCTTGTTCGATTTCGAGATACCCCGCACCCTGTACCTCAAGGGCAAGGGCGACACCGTCGTTTACCGCCTGGTCGGGAGGAGGGCAGAAGACAGGAATCAGGTACCAGGGATCAGATGACAGGAATCAGATTGGTTACCGGGCGTTTCGCGCCCGCAAATATTACCGTCCTCTGTCCTCTGAACAGCACCCGCCCTACACGGCTACGGTTTTGCGCAAACGCCCGAACTGTAGGTTGGGTAAGCGAAGCGCAACCCGACGATCGTTCGTCAAGCCAAGTGGCGCTTTCGCGCCGGGGGGACGCATGTCGGGCCTCCGAAACCTGGGAGCGCGGGGCACCAGCCCCGCTTTCTTACCCGCGCCATGACACTCCCGCCGTTGTTGCGGGGCTGGCGCCCCGCGCTCCCAGAGAGAAAGGCTTTCGCAATGGGCTTGTGTCAGATCCCCGCGTTCCCAGAATGAAAGATCGCAAACGGCTTCCCAGGTATCGTAATTCCAGCGGGCGCGAAGCGCCCGGTAACTAATCTGATCCCTGATCCCTGTCCTCTGATACCTGATAGGCTCGTTCGGCGGTGTGCGCGACCATGCGCCGCGAGGCCTCTTCGGCGGCGTCGGGATTCTTGCGGCGGATGGCGTCGAACAGGTCGAGATGCTGGCGTACCGTCAGTTCCAGGTGCTCGGCGCTGCTGCGGAAAGTGAAGTCGAAGATGGCGCGCTGCAGCGCGCCGACCGCGTCGCTCAACTGCTGGATGATGGGGTTGTGCGACGCCGCCAGCACGGCGTGGTGAAAGTGGATGTCGGCCTCATGGAAAACCTCGGCGTTGCCGCGGTTGGCCGCCATCAGGTTATAACTGGCCTCGATGTCGACCAGATCCACCGCGGTCGCCCGCTCCGCCGCCCAGCGTGAAATGACCGGCTCGATCAGGCTGCGCACTTCGATCAGGGAGCGCACCAGCAGCGGATTCGCTTCCTTCTCCAGGACCCATTCCAGCACGTCGGCGTCGAGGTAGTTCCACTGCTCGCGGGGCCGGACCGACAGGCCGCGGTGGGGCTGCGCGTCGATCAGCCGCTTGCTGGACAGCATCTTGATGATTTCGCGCATGACGTTGCGCGAGACCTCGAAGCGCTTGCACAGCTCGGCTTCCGAAGGCAAGGCCGCCCCCGGCGCGTATTCGCCCTGGGCGATCTGCCGGCCGAAGAGGCGGAACAGGCGTTCCGTCTTGGTCATTCCTCCCCTCCGCGAAAGCGCTCCGGCGCGGCGGTCAGCGCTGGACACGCGCCGAACCGCCCTGGGCGAAGGCGCGCACTTCGGCCAGCGAGGCCATCGTCACGTCGCCCGGGAAGGATGTCAGCAGCGCGCCGTGCGCCCAGCCCAGCTTCAGCGCGTCTTCCGGCTTTTCTCCCGCCAGCAGGCCGTAGAAGAAGCCGGAAGCGAAACCGTCGCCGCCGCCGATCCGGTCATAGACATCGAGTTCCGCCGTCGGCGCGGCGCAGGTGCGGCCGTTGATCCAGGCCACCGCGCTCCAGCCGTGGCGGTTGGTCGAACGCACTTCGCGCAGGGTCGTCGCCACGATCCTGATCTGCGGATGCTTCTCGATGACCTTGTCGATCATGCCGAAGAAGGCGCTCGGATCGAGCTTGGATTTCGCCGCCACTTCCGGCCCCGGAATACCCAGCCCCTTCTGCAGATCCTCCTCGTTGCCGACCAGCACGTCGACGTGCTTCAAAATCCGGTCGAGCACCGCCACGGCCCGGGATTCGCCGCCGGCCACGTTCCACAGCTTGGCGCGGTAGTTGAGGTCGAAGGAGACGACGGCGCCGGCCGCCTTGGCGGCCCGCATGCCCTCGACGATCACCTCCGGGGTGGTCTCGGAAAGCGCCGCGAAAATCCCGCCGCTATGGAACCAGCGCACGCCGCCGGAAAAAATTTCCGCCCAGTCGAAATCCCCCGCCTTGAGCAATCCCCCGGCCTCGTTCGCCCGGTTGTAGAAGACCACCGGCGGACGCACGCCATGACCGCGATCGCTATAGACGATCGCCATGTTGGGGCCGCTCACCCCGTTGTGCCGGAAACGCTTGTAAAAGGGCTTCACCCCCGCGGAGCGCACCGCGCCGTCGATCAGTTCGCCGACCGGATAGTCGACCATGGCGGTCACGATGCCGGTCTTCATGCCGAAGCAATCCGCCAGGTTCGCCGCGCAGTTGAACTCGCCGCCACTGACATGAATCTGGCATTCCCTTGCCTTGCGAAACGGCACCACGCCGGGATCCAGGCGATGGATGAGCGCTCCGAGAGAAACGAAATCCAATGCTCCCCCGGGAAGAATCGATAGTCCTGTAGTCATGTTTCTCGCTTCCTTGGTTCGATGTTGATGACGGAAAAACCTTCCTCACTCCCCGCGGACCCCAACGCCCCGGCCCGCCCGAAACAGACGCGGCGCATACCGCCGCTCGTCAGTCGTCACAGTCTGTCACTTGGTATAGGTCAATGTCAAGATGGTTGTAGTACAATTTGGAACGGGCATACTATGAATA
>JAISQQ010000056.1 GCA_031274075.1 Accumulibacter sp. | reverse complement strand
AATAAATTAAGTGTTGAAGAAACCTTGATGATGGCGCTGGAGTATCTTCGGGAATACCGTACCTATTTCCATACCGGCGGCCGGTACGGCATATCGGAAAGCTATGCCTACAAACTGATTCGATGGGCTGAAGACACGTTGATAAAATCAGGCGAGTTTTCACTGCCGGGCAAAAAGGCGTTGCTGAAAAGCGATATGGAATATGAAACGGTGTTGATTGACGCGACCGAAACGCCTGTCGAGCGTCCAAAAAAAGGCAGCGGAAATGGTATTCCGGGAAGAAAAAGCGGCACACGGTAAAAACACAAGTCGTCGTTGACAAGAAAAGCGAGCAGATCATCTGTACGGCGTTTTCCAATGGGAAACGGCATGATTTCAGGCTTTTCAAGGAATCAAAGGTACATGTCAAGCCCGAAACACAGCTTTATACGGACACCGGGTATCAGGGGATTGTCAAGCTTCATACCAATTCTGTTTTGCCTCGCAAGAAAACCAGGAAAAAGCCGCTGAGCAAGGAGGATAAAGCTTTCAACCGCGCCGTTTCAAGCCGGCGCGTACTAAACGAACATGTCATGGGGTGCCTCAAGCGTTTTCGCATCGTTTCGGATAAATATCGCAACCGCCGTAAGCGCTTTGCCCTCCGCTTTAACCTTATTGCCGCTATTTGCAATCTCAATTTGCTTTTCTGATGTTTGGAAAGATGTCTATTATTCGACGGCCTTTGAATCGTGCGGCGCGTTGCGCCGTGAAAAGGACCGGCGGGAGGCGCTGCGCTTTCCCGCCCTACCGAACCGTCGCTGTTTTCACGCACACCGGTCGACTTCAGGTTCATGGAGAGCGTGTGATGGCTCTGGGGAGCGCGGAAAGGCTTTCATATGAGACTTTGAACAGCTTCTTGCTATGTCTCACGCAGGAAGCGGGTTTCGGCGTCTGCTGAAGGGGGCTTCAACAATGAAAATCCTTGGCCGCTTTCATTGAATGTGGTAGTTTCAACGAATGCTGAAAGGGGCTGTTTTTATGAAAGAGGCAGAAGCGCGCGCCGGCGAGGCGCTGCGGCGCTTGCTTGAGAAGGTTCCGATCGTCCAGATCGAAGACATCGAGCACGCAGCCGCCTCCGGCCATTGGGAACCGTACCTGAGCGCCCGACTTCTCGTTGAAGGACGGCGGCATCTGCTCATCTGTGAATACAAGTCGAACGCTCAGCCGCGACACGCTCGTTCCGCGCTGCTGGAACTGCGCGACTACGTGGCGCGGCGCGCTCCGCACGCGACGCCCGTCTTCATGGCGCCCTACCTTTCTCCCGCGGTGAGGCAACTGTGCTCTGAGAAGGGGGTCGGCTATCTCGATCTGGAGGGGAATGCCCGGATTGCGTTCGACGGCGTGTTCATAGAGCGCATGGTGGCGGAAAAGCCTGCGGCCGAACGACGTGAACTGAAGTCGCTTTTCAAGCCGAAGTCGGCCCAGGTTCTCCGCGCCATGCTGCGCGAACCCAGCCGCGCGTGGCGCGTCGCCGAGTTGTCGGAAATCTCCGGCGTCAGCCTGGGGCACGTCAGCAATGTACGCACCGGCTTGATGGATCGGGAATGGGCGCACGCCTCGGATGACGGCCTTGTCCTTTCGCTGCCCGACGCGCTGCTCGACGCTTGGCGCGATAGCTACGCCGCGCCGGCAGGTGAGCGCATGCGCTTCTACACGCCATTGCATGGCAGCGCGCTGGAAGACGCGGCCCGCAGCGCGCTGGGCACGCAAGATGGCGCCGCGCATGCCGCCTTCGCGTCCTTTTCGGCGGCGCAATGGCTTTCGCCCTACGGTCGAACCGGCACGCACTACTTCTTTGCTGACGACAAGGGTCTGCGCAGGCTCCAGGAAGCCCTGAAGCTCGCTCCCGCCTCGAAAGGGGAGAACGTGGCCGTCACCGTGCCGAAAGACGCCGGACTGCTCGCCGACACGGTCGAGCCTGCTCCTGGCGCGGTGTGCACAAGCCCGATCCAGACCTATCTCGATCTGTCCATTGCCGGCGAACGCGGCGTCGAGGCCGCGGAGCATTTACGCCTGGAAAGGCTCTCGTGGCCCCAATGACGCCCCAGGAACCCCAGTCGGCCGCCGGGTACGACGACCGGACGAGCACGGCCGTGAAGTCCGTGCTGATCGAGATCGGCCAGATCCTCGGCAGCTTCAAGGGCAAGTTCGCCCTCATCGGCGGCGCGGTCCCCTGGCTGCTGCTGGCCAACGAGGACATGCCGCACGTCGGCACGCTCGACGTGGACCTTGGGCTGGATGCGGAAGCACTCGGCGATGGCGAGTACGCGAGCTTGATCGGTGCGCTTCAAGGCCATGGATACGCCCAGCGCGAGGGGCTTCGACGCTTCCAACTGGTTCGCCGGGTTCCCGCGCGAGACGATGGGGAGGCGATCGACGTCGTGGTCGATTTCCTGATGCCGCGCGACGCAAAGATCGTCAAGAACAATCCTCCCCTGGTCAGCGACTTCGCCGTGCAACGGGCGGACGGTATCGACCTGGCAACGCGTTTCCATCAACTGGTGGCGGTGGCGGGGCCGATGCCGGACGGAGGAACGAACCGCGTGGAGATCGCGGTGTGCTCCATTCCCGCTTTGCTGGCGATGAAGGGCCATGCGCTGGCGGGCCGCTACAAGCAGAAGGACGCCTACGACATCTACTACTGCGTGCGCCACTACCCCGGCGGTATCGAGGCGCTGGCACAGGAATGTCGACCACTGCTGAGGCATGCAAGCGGCGAGCGCGGCTTCCGGCACATCGCCGAGAAGTTCGATACCTTCGAGGGGCACGGCCCCACCTGCGTGAGGCGCTTCGTCGAAGACACGCATGCGCTGGGCGATCGCACGCCCGAACAGTGGCAGCAGGATGCGTCGGGCAGATCGACGCGCTGCTGCGCGCCATGGCGCTGCGAATTTGAGTCACGCGGCCGTGGATCAGGCGCAATTTCGCAAGCCGCTGGAAGCCGCTCGTTACGGGATTGAAAGACGCTGGAAGGCATACCGTGCTGTCGACGCCTTGCGATGGTTTCGTAGGGCGGATGCAATCCGCCGGTCGTTCCTTCCGGCGCGAAGCGCCACGTCGATTCAAATCTTCTCCGGGAGCGCGGGGCACCAGCCCCGCAACGGCAGGAATGACACGACCGCCGCCGTTGCGGGGCAGAAGCCCCGCGCTCCCAGGAACCCCAAACCCGGCCGGCCTTCTGTCACAAAACCGTTGGCGCACCCCGTAGGGCGGGAAAGCGCAGTACCTCCCGCCGGTCGTTCTCTCCGGCGGCGCAGCCGCCGCTCATCGAATTCGACGGCCCTTTGAATCGTGCGGCGCGTTGCGCCGTGAAAAGGATCGGCGGGAGGCGCTGCGCTTTCCCGCCCTACCGAACCGTCGCCGTTTTCACGCACACCGGTCGACTTTAGGTTCATGGAGAGTGTGCGACGGCCCTGGGGAGCGCCAACAGCTTCCAAAACGCAAACGCTCGCTCCTACGTCAGCGTTGCTCGCCTCCGAGCGCGGCCAGGAGATCGTCGAGCAGCCGGGCGAGTTCGCCGGTCATGAGCGCGAAATCGAGATCGAAGCGTTCTTCCTCGTTTTCCGCCTGTCCGTCCGTCGATTCCTTGAGGATGTCCAGGAAGGCCAGGCGCTTCAACTGCAATTTGTCGTCCAGCACGAACGATATCCTGTCTCCCCAGGTCATTCCCAGGCGGGTCACCCG
>JAISQQ010000054.1 GCA_031274075.1 Accumulibacter sp. | reverse complement strand
AGGTTCCCTCCGGGCGGACCGTGGTCAGCGAAAGCGGCATCCTCACCGCCGCCGACGTCGCCCTGATGCGCCGCAACGGCGTCAACGCCTTCCTCGTCGGCGAAGCCTTCATGCGCCAGTCGAGTCCAGGCGAGGCGCTCGAGGCGCTGATGGGGATCGGGAGTCAGGTGACAGAGGACAGATGACAGAGGACAGTTCAGTTAGCGGGCGCTTCGCGCCGGAGTTCATGGCCGGAGGATCGCATCCGCTTTGTGAAACCGTGGCGTATAGGTTGGAGTGAGCGAAGCGAACCCCAACGCACGGCCATGCGTCATTCCGATGTTGGGGTTCGCTGCGCTTACTCCAAGCTATATGGGCTGCCCCCCAAAAAGCGCCGAGTCCGAGTCATTACCATCTGGCGAAAATCGAGCTGACGAGGCAAATGACGAGGTAAGCGCCGCCGCCGACGAGTCCGCCCCCGATAACGCTCAAGATCAACGCGCCAATGAAAGTCTCGAAATGAATCCAGGCCCAGAGAAAGAACAGGAAAGCAAAGCCGGCGATGATCGTTTCTGGGCCGCCCTCGGTATTGATGAAATCGCAAATATCGGCAAAAACGTTCTGTTTCATCTTAGCCTCCCGCGGGGCTCTTTACTGATCCAAATATAGCACAATGACCAACTTGGCGCTTACGCGGGCGGTGGGGCGATGATCGTGGATAAGTTCGGCGGTGCGGGGGAGGAATCCCCCGCAGAAGCAAGAGCAACAACCCGAGAAGAAGTAGAACCGGGGCAGCGCCATCCAGCGGCATGTGAAGTTGAATGTACAGCTTAAACTCACCGATTTACTGTCTTGACTTATGGGTCCGCTATAGCCGTTCCCGGCGCGTTTTTTACCGCGCGTCGCGATCGTGTCCACAAAGCGGAAAAACCGTGTTTTAATTCGCCTCCGGCCTGGCCGGACGACACGGCGCGGGAGCGTTTGGTTTACGTTTTTCCCCGCGCTTGCCTATCCCCCGCGGGGAGATTTCCAATGGAGTGGGTTCTACGATGAAATCACTGTTTGCAGCGGTCATACTGGCGATCGCTACCGCGGCGACGGCCGCGCCCAGCATCGAGATGCAGACCAGCCTCGGCCGCATGGTCATCGAACTGGACGCCGGGAAGGCGCCCGTCACCGTCGCCAACTTCCTGAAATACGTGAAGGAAGGCCATTACAACGGCACGATCTTCCACCGCGTCATCGACGGCTTCATGATCCAGGGCGGCGGCTTGACGCCGTCGATGGAGGAGAAACAGACCGGCCAGCCGATCCAGAACGAGTCGAAGAACGGCCTGAAGAACCTGCGCGGCACGATCGCCATGGCGCGGCGTCCCGATCCGGATTCGGCGACCGTCCAGTTCTTCATCAACCAGAAGGACAACGCCTCTCTCGACTTCCCCCTCTATGGCGGCTATACCGTCTTCGGCAGGCTGACCCAGGGTCTCGATGTGGTCGACAAGATCGCCCAGGCGCCGACCGGCAATCGCGGCCCTTACCAGAACGTGCCGCTCGAACCAGTCGTCATCAAGTCCGTCAAGATCCTTTCCGACAAATGACAAGGCTCCCCATGATCAGGCTGCATACCAGTCTCGGCGTCATCACCCTCGATCTCGACCCGGCGAAGGCGCCGGAAACGGTGAAAAACTTCATCGCCTACGTCGAGGCCGGGCATTACGACAACACCATTTTCCACCGCGTCATCGACGGTTTCATGATCCAGGGCGGCGGCTTCACGCCAGGGATGAAGCAGAAGCCCTGCAAGGCGCCGATCAGGAACGAAGCCGACAACGGCTTGAAGAACGACGCCTACACCGTCGCCATGGCGCGCACCGCCGATCCGCATTCGGCCACCGCGCAGTTCTTCATCAACGTGGCCGACAACGATTTCCTCAACTTCCGGCAGCCCGACGGCAACGGCTGGGGTTACTGCGTCTTCGGCAAGGTCGTCGAAGGCGCGGAGGTCGTCGACCGGATCAGGGGCGTCGAGACCGGCAACTCGGGCTTTCACCAGGACGTTCCGCAAGACGACGTGATCATCGAACGCGCCGAGGTCTGCTGACCCCTCCCGCCGCATCCGGGCTCCGGGCCGTGCTCCACTTCCTGTCGGACCTGCATCTGTCGCCGGAGACGCCCGGCAGCGCGCGCCTGTTTCGCGCCTACCTCGCCGGCGAAGCGCGCGCCGCCGAACGGATTTTCATCCTCGGCGACCTGTTCGAGGCCTGGCCGGGCGACGACGCGCTCGACGATCCGGAGGACGGCTTTGGCCGCGACGTCGCACGCCGCCTGCGCGCGCTCGCCGACGGCGGCGTCGGCATCGCCCTCTTGCACGGCAACCGCGATTTCCTGCTCGGCGAGCGCTTCGCCGAGCGCTCCGGCGCCATCCTCCTCCCGGACCCGTACCTGTTGTCCCTGCCCGGCGCGCGCTTCGTCCTCTCGCACGGCGACGCGCTGTGCACCGGCGACGACGCCTACCAGTCGTTCCGCGCGCAGGT
>JAISQQ010000043.1 GCA_031274075.1 Accumulibacter sp. | reverse complement strand
ACAGTACCCGCATGGGGTCGCCATACGTTTTGCCATCTATAATTTTCCGGATTTCTTCTTCAATGCTGGGATAATTAGCTTCGACTAATTTCCGTCCGCCACCGCTTCGACGAGTTTTTCCATCAATCTGGGCGCCATGTTCGAGTTCGGTAATGGCTTTCGTTAGGGTCGTTCGAGACATGCCGGACATACGGCTTATTAAGCTGATTCCTCCGTGGCCATACGATATTGCTTCATTTGCCAAAAACAATCGTTTTTGACGTTCATCAAGTATCGGCAACATTCGGTGAATACGTTCTTCCATAATGTTTTCACATCCTGGTTCTGGTAAAATATTATTTCATATTTCTATTAATTGGTCAAGTTGTTTTCGAGCTAATCCTTATCCGGCGCATCCAAAGAAGGTTTTTTTCATAGGAAAAGGATTCTTGATTCCTGGAATTCAGTCAGGATGTGAACCGACAAATAGCTTGAATATCCAGCCGAAGAAGCTGAAGAAAGCCGCCAGGAAAAAAATTGCCAAACCGATTACCAAGCCGGTGATGGGGCCTATGAAGATGGTCAACAGCAACGCGCCAAAAAATGATCCGGTATCGATCCACAACCAGATTAAGACGAGAAACGAAACGAATTTCATGAAGGCTTCGCCGCCGTCGTCGAAAAGACACGCAACGACTTCAAAAGCGCTTTGAGAACTTGCGATTTTTTCCTCGGACTTCATTTTCCAGATCTCCCGTGCAGAGATAGCCAAAATCAGAAAAAAAGATAGCAAAAAATCCCCATTCGTACCAATGGACGGCGGTTCATTTCGATAATAGTGGAATATACCGACGCAGACTTCTGGTGAAATAATCGAGTAAAAGCAACCTACAACACAGACAGATTGCAAAAAGGGATGCGTTCGGGAAACAAAGGCACGACAGAGAGGATCAAAGCCCGCTGTCATTTTCCCGAGTTACCGCCAATATACATCATATTTCAGAAGGAAGCTTGAAAACCAAACCTATCGATTATTCCAGTATGTCCGACTCGTAAAATAAAAATCGTCCGCCGATTCGTGGCAGGGGACCGGTTCGGCGGCCGCGGCCCAAGCATGGACAAGCATAACGTAGACTTCCAGAATCCGGGCGGCTTGCGCGGCGCTCAGCATCGATACGCCGCGCCGCGTTCCACTTTGGGCGTAGCGTACAGCCCCAGACGCTCCAGGCGTTCCAGGCCGATGGCGGCCAGGTGTTGCGTCCGGTGCCCGCCGATGACGCGCTCCACGTCGTCGGCGATGACGACCCCGTTGCTCATCAACTGGCTTTTGAAAACCCGGCCCGACTTGATCGGCAGGGCGTCGAATTTGGCCCGCAGGTGCGGCGCGGTCGACAAGTGATCCATGACGTGCGACGGGCGAAGCATCAGCGCCACCTGGCGGTTCCCGGCCTCGTCCATGATTTCATCCCAGATATGCGGGTGTTTGAATTGTTCGGAATCGACTTCCGACAGCAGTATTTCCATGATCCAGACCCAGGGCAGGCGCAGGCCGTCCGTTTCGCTGATGTGCGCGTTCATTTCGCTCATCAGATCCTCGATGAAGCCGCCTTCTCCGGGGTTGATTTCGGCAAACTCGCAAAGCAGATCCCAGGCGGTCAGGATGGCGGCGTAGTTCTCGATCATCCGCACGGCGGTGGCGTCCTGGGGATCGGCGCGGCTTTTTTCCGTGCCGTCGTCGATTCTCAGGGCGTGCGTTTGCCGAATGCGTTCCGGGTCGATTTTTTCCAGAAACAGGAGCCATTGCCAAACGGGAAACTGCGGCAAGTTCCGGGACAGCCGGGGGCCTTGCTTCTCCACGGTCAGCGTGGACACGCACAGCTTGGATTGCAGCGAAGCAAAATCGACTTCCTCCCCGGCCAGCAAGACCGGCGCGCTCATCAGATACGGCGTCAGCGCCGCGCCAATGCGGGTAAACTCGAATTGATACGTGCATTGCAGCAGCGCGTCCGCTTCGGCCAAGACCTGTTTGCTCTGTTTGCTGATTTCATCCCAGCCGACGGGTTGGCTGGTATAACTCACGGACGCCCGCCGCCGGTGATCGGTTTTCAGCATTTGCCCGGACAGCATTTGAAAGCCCAGCGTGCTTTGCATGGCCTCGGTCAGAATGGATTTCCCCGCGCCCTTGCCGGCCTGCAGCTTGAAATGAGGATAGAAGCCGATGACGCATTTGATGTGCGCCCCCAGTGCCCATACCAGCGGAATCAGCGCGGCACTCTTGCGGAAGGTGGCCCGATAGGCGGCGATCACTTCCCGCGCGGCCGGTATCGCGCCCCGCGGGAAAACCATATTGTGATAAAGGCATTGCTTCGCCGGTTCCGTAAAATAGCAATCCCGCCCCTCCAGCTGGCCCCCTCGCCAGGCCAGGCCGATGAAGTTCACCGCCTCGCGCGCGTTCAGGTCGGCCGTCCATTCCAGGATGCTCAGCATGCGCTGGTAGTGCTGGGGGTTGAATATGGCGCCGAAGGTGGCGCGGTGATACTCCAGGCTGTAGAGCGTTTGATCGGTCAGCACCTTGCGTATCAAGCCGTCATGGCGCGGCGTTTGCGCGGACAGGGCAAAAACGGTTTCCGCCTGGGTGTCGACGGTTCCCATGTAGGTGGCGACAGGCCCCTGCACGCGCAGCCGCGACAGGCTCGCCACACGGAACGCACACACATCCGCCAGGGTTTCATGCTGTTGGCCCTGGTCATCCTCCTTGAAGTCGGCCACGTAGAGGGTGAACGCCTCGCGCAGGCGGTAGCGCCAATACACCCGCCAGTCATGCTCGGGCAACCACACCCGCCGGCGGCCGGACAGCGTGCCCGGTTCGCCGCCGCCCGGCATGCCCGGAATGAGCCAGCCATCGAGCTTTTTCAGGCGCAAGTAAAGCTCTTCCGGCCCGTGGGCCTTGAGTACGTCGTTGATGTCCTCGCCGTCCTCCCAGTCCTGCATATCCACCATGACGGCCGGGATGTCGGCGGCGGTCAGGCGGTCTTGCAGACGCCAGGCGGCGATCAGGCCGGCGCGCTGGCGGGTTTTCTCATTCACCCGGTCGGCGTGATCCAGGGCCAGCACCACGCGCCGGCCTTTGAGAAAGGCAATATCCATCTTGTCCGCGTTGCCCGTGCCGCGTAATGCCAAGGCCGCGACGCCGGCGGGAAGCGGGCAGGATTCGATGGAAAGCGCGTTGATCGGGCTTTTCACGATATACACGGTATGCGCGGCTTTCAGGCGCTCCAGGTCGCTGGTCCAGGGCACGCCCTCCTTCAACCCCTGGCATTGCGTCTTGACGCCCCCATTGAGCGCCGGATCGGCGTAGCGCATATCGGTGGCCACGACGGCCCGGTTATCGAGCGCGCGGACGATAAACACCGCCGCCGCGCCGCCGTGCCCGACTTCACCCGGCGCGACCTTGGGGCTTGTCCAGTCGTTCCAGCCCAGGGCGCGCTTGTGGATGGCCGCCGTGGCCACCTCCCCGGTGATGCCCCGGCTGGCAAGATAATCCACCACCGGCGCGGGGTTGGCGAGCGCGCGCGCGGCGATGATCTCGGCAATGCTTTTCGGAGCGCCCGATACCGGCGCCGGCGGCGCGGCCGGGGCGGCGATGCCGTACCAGTCCGCCAGCAAGCGCGCGGCCGCGGCCGGGGTCGCGACATCCGGGCGCGCATACAGGACCAGGTCGATACAGCTCCCGCCTTCCTCGCTGGACCAGTCTTTCCAGCCTTTGCCATTCGGGGTAATGGACAACGAGGGGTTTTTGTCGGCGTGTTGCGGGCTTTTGTAATTGCCCCGGCCGCCCTTCCTCTCCAGCCCCAGCCGTTCAGCCAGGTCATGCAGGTCGACCGCCTCCTTGACCCGCTCGAACAAGCCGTCCCCGGCGCGCGCGGCGTAGGCCGCCTGTGCCTGTGCGTGCCTTGGCTTTGCGGCGGCCATTACCATTCTTTCGAGTAGGGATCGAAGTCCGGACGTTTCGACCGCGCTTGCTCAAAATTCTCTTTCTGGTGCTGGC
>JAISQQ010000427.1 GCA_031274075.1 Accumulibacter sp. | reverse complement strand
CAGCGACACGGCGCCGTGCTCTTCCGGCTCGAGACGCAGGCCGCTCATTTCGGGAACAGGGGAGCAGCGCAGGGCGGTGCCAAACAGGTCCGCGATGCGCCAGATGGCGTCGTCGGGATCGTCGAAGCCCTGCAAGGCTTCCAACGAGCAGTAGAGCGCGCAGAACTGCCCTTCCGCGTTGATCTCCCGCGTCAGTCCCCGGATCAAGGTAGTCTTGCCCGATTGGCGGGCGGCGTGGAGGATGAAGTAAAGGCCGTCCTCGACCATGTTAGTGGCTTCCGGCAGCCGGGGGATGGCCGGCACCATGTAGTGGCGCGCCGGGTCGCAGGGACCGGCGATGTTGAACAGTTTTCGCGTGACGGGCCAAGTCATCGAACTCTCGCTTTCCGGATAGTGGGCACTCACCAAGCGCGGCGGGAAGGCAACAAGGTCGCGCCGCGCGAAGCTGCGCCATTGTATTCCGTGCTTGCGGGACAATCCAGTTTGAGAACCTGTTTGCGATCTTCTATCTGGGAGCGCGGGTATCTTGCCCATTACGAAAGCCTCCCTCCTTGAACGTAAAGTCGACCGGTGTACGGTGTGCATCAATGTCGAGGCGGACCGGAGACCCGCGCTCCCAGAGAGAAGATCGCGAACAGCTTCTCACGCCTTGCGATAAATCTCCGCCCCTTCCCGCACGAACTCCCGCGCCTTCGTCTCCATGCCCTTCTCCAGGGCGGTGGCCGGGTCGATGCCTTGCGCCGCCGCGAAATCGCGCACTTCCTGGGTGATCTTCATCGCGCAGAAATGCGGGCCGCACATCGAGCAGAAGTGCGCCAGCCGGGCCGATTCCCGGGGCAGCGTCTGGTCGTGGAAGGCGCGCGCCCGGTCCGGGTCGAGGCCGATGTTGAACTGGTCGTCCCAGCGGAACTCGAAGCGTGCCTTGCTCATGGCGTTGTCGCGGATCTGCGCGCCCGGATGGCCCTTGGCGAGGTCGGCGGCGTGCGCGGCGAGCTTGTAGGTGATGATGCCTTCCTTGACGTCGTCCTTGTCCGGCAGGCCGAGGTGCTCTTTCGGCGTCACGTAGCAGAGCATGGCCGTGCCGTACCAGCCGATCATCGCCGCGCCGATGCCGCTGGTGATGTGGTCGTAGCCCGGCGCGATGTCGGTGGTCAGCGGCCCCAGCGTATAGAACGGCGCTTCCTTGCAGTATTGGAGCTGCAAGTCCATGTTCTCCTTGATGAGCTGCATCGGCACATGGCCGGGGCCTTCGATGAACACCTGGCAATCGTGCTTCCAGGCGATGTCGGTGAGTTCGCCGAGCGTCTTCAGTTCGCTGATCTGCGCCTCGTCGTTGGCGTCGAAGATCGAGCCGGGGCGCAGGCCGTCGCCGAGGCTGAAACCGACGTCGTAGGCTTTCATGATCTCGCACATCTCCTCGAAGTGCGTGTAGAGGAAACTTTCCCGGTGATGCGCGAGGCACCATTTGGCCATGATCGAGCCGCCGCGCGAGACGATGCCGGTCAGGCGGCCGGCGGTCAGCGGAATGCAGGCCAGACGCACGCCGGCGTGGATGGTGAAGTAGTCGACGCCCTGCTCGGCCTGTTCGATCAGCGTGTCGCGGAAGATTTCCCAGGTCAGTTCCTCGGCGCGGCCGCCGACCTTTTCCAGCGCCTGGTAGATCGGCACGGTGCCGATCGGCACCGGCGAATTGCGGATGATCCACTCGCGCGTCTCGTGGATGTTCCTGCCGGTCGACAGATCCATCACCGTGTCGCCGCCCCAGCGGATCGACCAGGTCATCTTCTCGACCTCTTCCCGAATCGAGGAAACGAGCGCCGAGTTGCCGATGTTGGCGTTGATCTTCACCAGGAAATTACGCCCGATGATCATCGGCTCGGCTTCCGGATGGTTGATGTTGGCCGGGATCACGGCCCGGCCGCGCGCGACTTCCGAGCGCACGAATTCGGGCGTGATCTCCTCGGGAATGTCGGCGCCAAAATGCCGGCCGGGATGCTGCCGGCTCATCAGCGCCGCCAGTTTCGCGCCTTGCGGCCCGCTGGCCCGCAGCGCTTCGAGGTAGGCGCGGCGGTTGTTGTTCTCGCGGATGGCGATGAACTCCATCTCCGGCGTGACGACGCCCTGCCGCGCGTAGTGGATTTGCGTAATGCCATGACCGGGTTGGGCGCGGCGCGGTTTTCGCCGCAGGCCGGGGAAACGCAGTTCGCCGAGCACCTTGTCGGCGGCGGCCTTTTTCATCCTTTCGCGGCCGTACTCGGAGCCTGGCTCCGCCAGTTCCACGGTGTCGCCGCGTTCGGCGATCCAGCCGGCGCGCAGCGCGGGAAGCCCCCGCCGGATATCGATCTCGGCTTGCGGGTCGCCGTAAGGACCGGAACAGTCGTAGACGAAGATCGGCGGATTCTTTTCCCCGCCGAAGGCCGTCGGCGTGTCGGCCTGCGCGATCTCGCGCATCGGCACGCGGATATCCGGGCGGCTGCCCTCGACGTAGATCCGGCGCGAATTCGGCAAAGGCTTGATGACGGCCGCATCGACGCGGGCCGCGGAGGCGGTGAATTTTTCCTTGGCGTTCATGATGTCTCCCGGCAAAACGGCGCGTCCCGGACACGCCAGATCAAACGACACGCAAGGGATGACGAGGCAGGAGCAAAAGAACGCGCGGACGCGGCGGCTTTCCTTCCCTACGACGGCATTACCCGTACAGGTTCAAAGGGACTGTCTCAGCTACGCCGTGACCGGCGCGGCACCCCTGAAGCGCTAGAGCGTCTCGCGTTTTCGTGCGGAGGCGGCTTGCGGAGGCGACTATCTCCACCCCGTCATTTCTCTGTTCGCCGGAATCCAGGAATTTTGAGGAACGAACTGAAATCCCGGCGGTCAAAGAGCCTAGGCTTTCACGCTCATACCCACGTTCATGCGTTGAAACACGTCGATACCCAGCCCGAAAACGCTCTGACGCCATAGCGTAAGTTAAAGGAAATGCGTTTCCCAGGCAAGCCGATTCATTCGGCCCCCGCCTTCCCCGCCGAGCCTTCCCGAAATGGCGCTATAGTATTCGGCGGATAGTTCACCCAAGAAGCGACGAGTCGAAAATGAATCCTGACCAGCCCGCAAAAATTCTCGCCACGATCCTCGCGGCGACACTGCCCGCCGCCGTGTCGGCCGCCTGGCAGACGATCGACACCGAGCAGGGCCGGCATATCGAGATCGATCGGGAGAGCATCGTTCCCGGCCCGGGCGGCACGCTGACCGCCAAGGGGCGCATCGTGCTCGACAAGCCGATCGTCGATCCCAGGACATCGACGTCGTACAACATCATCGAGATCGAAAGCCGCTACGACTGCGCCGAGCGCACCCGCGTCACGCTCAAGCGCACCTACTACAAGGAAGACAACACCCTGTTGCGTCACGACGAAGTGCAGGGTTCGTTCGAGTTGCCGGTGCGCAGCAGCACGCCGGACGGCGTCTTGCTGCGCGAGGTGTGCCGACCAAGCGACGGCGCCGCCGCGAGGCCGTCGCTGAACGAAACCCTGGGCAAGGTCAATGAACTCGCCGCCGATCTGCGCAAGTCCAACGAGGCGCTGGTCGCGCAGGCGGTGCAAAGGGACGCGCAGCGCACGCCCCGGCCATCCGCCGCCAATTCCTCCCCGCCCGCCAGCCGGCGCGCCCCGGCCGCCGCGCGCCGCGGATCGCAGCCAAGCTGGGCTTATGAAGGCGCCTCCGGGCCCGCGCACTGGAGCGAGCTCAACCGGGACTATGCCGTCTGCGCGACCGGCCGCCGTCAATCGCCGATCGACCTGCGCGACGCTTTCGCCGTCGATCTGGAGCCGATCCAGTTCCT
>JAISQQ010000420.1 GCA_031274075.1 Accumulibacter sp. | reverse complement strand
GAGCAGGCCACCGGGCTCGACGTCCAGTTCGTGCAGGACAATCATTCGCGCAGCGCCAGAAACGTCCTGCGCGGCCTGCATTACCAGCTCCCGCCGAAAGCGCAGGGCAAACTGGTGCGGGTCGTGCTGGGCGAGGTCTTCGACGTGGCCGTCGACCTCCGCAAGAATTCGCCCACGTTCGGACAATGGGCCGGCGCCAGGCTCTCCGCCGACAACCATCGCCAACTCTGGATTCCGCCAGGACTCGCCCACGGTTTCCTGGTGCTGAGCGAATACGCCGAGTTCCTGTACAAGACGACGGACTATTACGCGCCCCAACTCGAACGCTGCATCCGCTGGAACGACCCCAACCTGGCGATCGACTGGCCCCTGGACGGCGTTCCGGTGCTCTCGGCGAAGGATCGCGCGGGCGTAGCGCTCGCCGACGCGGAGGGTCTGGGGGATGACTGAGAGTCAGGGATCAGGTGGCAGGAGTTACCGGCGCTTTGCGCCGCCGGTCGTTGAATCTGATGCCTGACGTCTGGCGCCTGTCACTGACACAATTTGCAGAATGTCGACAGTCTCCAAAGCTGTCTCAGAAGCTGTTCACGATCTTCTCTGGGAGCGCGGGGCACCCGCCCCGCTTTTGACCCGTGCCATGACCCCACCGCCGCTGTTGCGGGGCGGGCGCCCCACGCTCCCCAGGCCATCGTACGCTCTCCATGAACGTGAAGTCGACTTCTGTGTGCGTGAAAACAGCGACGGTTCCGTAGGGCGGGAAAGCGCAGCGCCTCCCGCCGGTCCTTTTCATGGCGCAACGCGCCGCACGATTCAAAGGCCGCCGAATGATAGAGGCGGCGGCTACGCCGCCGGAGAGAACGACCGGCGGGAGGCGCTGCGCTTTCCCGCCCTACGGTGTGCGCCAACGGTTTGGCGCCAACGTCCAGGCGAGTCGGAGATCCGCGCCCTAGGAAAATCACCACGACGCCAACGATGCCACAGAGTGCAATGACCCTGCCGCGCTCCCAGAGAAGATCGTGAACAGGTTCTCAAGAACTGTAGCGGGCGCGCCCAATTGGGCCAGATCCCGAACGTGGCGACGAGACAATACCTGTGTGCTTATTCCATGCTCCAGCGAAGCAAGGCCGCGGACGCCGCCGGATCGGACTCATGCCCTCGACACCTAGTCCGACGCCTTGAAATGGGCGGAACAATAGTCCGGCGCTTATGATTCCTGGTAATTTGCCGTCCGCGGGTCAACAAGCTGAGGAAGCAAAAATGAAAGAGCTGTTCAAGAATCGTCTCGGCAGGGTGGTCAGTCCCAAAACCGTGGACTTCATCGAGCGGCCGGTAATGGAACCAGCCGATGACGAAGTGGTGGTCAAGATAGTCGCCAGCGCGATCTGTGGCAGCGATATGCATATTTTTTCCGGCAGGCATCCATCGGTGCCCCTGCCGGTGATCATCGGGCACGAGTTTTCAGGCGACGTGGCCGCCATTGGCAAGGGGGTACGCCGGGTCGAGCCGGGCGACCGGATCACGGTCGAACCTTGTATCGTCTGCGGAAAATGCGACGCCTGCCTGCGCGGCCATTACGGCTACTGCGAACACATCGGCTTTACCTACCGCAACGGCGACGGCGCCATGGCGAATTACATCACCGTCAAGGAAGCCCGCGTGTATCCCCTGCCAGCGCATCTTTCCTACCAGGCCGGCGCGCTCATCGAACCGCTGTCCGTGGCGACCCACGCGGTGCGCCGCGCCGACGTCGGGCTTGGCGAAAAGGTATTGGTCATCGGCGCCGGGGCCATCGGCATTCTGGTGACGGCGCTGTGCAGGCTGCGCGAAGCGGGGGACATCGCGCTCTGCGATCATTCCGCCGCGCGCCTCGCGATGGCGAGGGAATTCGGCGCGAGCCGCACGATCAATCCCCGGGAAGGAGACGACCTGGAAAAGGCCGCGCGGGAAATATCGAGCGGCGCCGGCATGGACAAAAGCTTTGAATGCGTGGGCCGGGAAAGCACCTTTATCCAGGCCATGACGAGCTTCAGGCGCAACGGCCTGGCTACCATCATCGGAATCTTCGAGGAGCCGAACATAAGGATCGACGCCATGCGTTTCATCAATTACGAGATTAGGGTGCAAGGTTCCCAGGGATATTGCTGGGACTTCCCCATCGCGCTCAAAATGTCGGAACGGATCGATCTTGAAAAACTCATCACCCACGAGTTCCCCCTGGATGATTTACAGAAAGCCCTTGAGACCTGCCTCGATCCGCGGGAGGAAAGCATCAAGCTTGTTTTGAGACCATAAGAAGCTGTTTGCGATTTTCTCTGGGAGCGTGGCAGGGCCATCACACTCTGTGGCGTCGTTGGCATCGTGGTGATTTTCCTGGGGCGTGGGTCTCCGGCTTGCTTGGGCATTGGCGCAAAACCGTTGGCGCACCCCGTAGGGCGGGAAAGCGCAGCGCCTCCCGCCGGTCGTTCTCTCCGGCGGCGCAGCCGCCGCCTCTATTATTCGACGGCCTTTGAATCGTGCGGCGCGTTGCGCCGTGAAAAGAATCGGCGGGAGGCGCTGCGCTTTCCCGCCCTACGTGTCGGGGATCAGGGATCAGAGCTCAGGTATCAGTATTCTTGCGGATGCGAAGCGCCCGGTAGGCGACGCGTGGACGGCGCGCCATGCCGATTTGCCGTCAAGGCCGGGACAGGCTGTGAACGGCCTGGCCGGAAACGGAAACGGGAAAGGAAAACAGAAAACGAAAAAGGGAAGGTTTCGCTTCCCTTTCGAGTCCCTGTGCCGCGGGCCGGGCGCCGTCAGGCGGCGAAGTTTTTCTCGGCGAAGCTCCAGTTGGCGAGCTTGTTCAGGAACGCTTCGACGAACTTCGGACGCTGGTTGCGATAGTCGATGTAATAGGCGTGTTCCCAGACGTCGATGCACAGCAGCGCTTTGTCGCCGGTGGTCAGCGGGGTGCCGGCGGCGCCCATGTTGACGATGTCGAGCGATTGGCCGGCTTTCCTGACCAGCCAGGTCCACCCGGAACCGAAATTGCCGACCGCGGAAGCCTGGAAAGCCTTCTTGAATTCGTCGAACGATCCCCACTTCCTGTCGATCGCCTCGGCCAGCGCGCCGGAAGGCGCGCCGCCGCCGTTCGGCTTCAGGCTGTTCCAGAAAAAGCTATGGTTCCACACTTGGGCGGCGTTGTTGTACACCCCGCCGGGCGGCGCCTTTTTGACGATCGCTTCCAGATCGAGCGACTCGAATTCGCTGCCCTTGATCAGGTTGTTCAGGTTGGTGACGTATGCCTGGTGGTGCTTGCCGTAGTGGTACTCGATCGTTTCCTTCGAAATGAACGGCGCCAGCGCGTCCTGCGCGAAAGGAAGTTGCGGTAATTGATGTTCCATCGTGCCTCCCGGGTCGAATGAAAAAAAAGGTTCAGGGCTGAACCAGGGTGATTTGGGCCTTCGCCTGGCCGGTGTGAAAGGAGACAGTCACACTGTCGTTTGGTTCCAGGGTTTGACTGTTCCTGACGACACGGCCTTCGGCATCATAAACGAGGCTATAGCCGCGCGCCATGACCTTGCGCGGATCGAGATGCGCCAGGCTGGCCTCGAGACGCGAAAACAGGGCCGTCTTCCGGTCGCGCCCGACCCCCCAGGCGTGGCGCATCCGCTCGCCGAGTCTCTCCAGCCGCGCGCGCCGCGCCGGCACGTCGGGACGCGCCAGCCGGAGACGCTGGCCGATTCGGGCCAGGCGAGCCTGTCCGAGCGCCCCGGTTTCACGCAGCGCCGCCGCCAGCCGGCGGCGCAGGGATTCGAGCCGTTCGCCCTGCCGTTCGAGGCGCTGTCCGGGGTGAATCAGGCGGCGGGCCAGCAGATCCAGGGCTTGGCCGCAGGCTTCCAGACGCCGCTCGAACCGGCGCGTCAAGGCTTGGCGCAGATCGGACAAGCGCTCCCGCAAGGCGGCGCGCTCCGGCGCCGCGAGTTCGGCGGCCGCGGTCGGCGTGGCGGCGCGCCGGTCGGCGGCGAAATCGGCGATGCTCACGTCGGTTTCGTGCCCGATGCCGGTGACGACCGGCAGCCGGCAGGCGCGGATCGCCCGGGCCACGGCCTCGTCGTTGAATGCCCAGAGGTCTTCCAGGCTGCCGCCGCCCCGGCACACGATGAGCGCGTCGCATTCCGCGCGCTGGCTGGCGATTTCAAGCGCGGCGACGATTTGCGCGGGCGCCTCGCCGCCTTGCACCAGGGTCGGATAAAGCACGATTTCGAGATACGGAGCGCGGCGTTTCAGCGTGCTCAACACGTCGCGCAAGGCCGCCGCCTGCAAGGAAGTCACCACGCCGAGCCGGCGGGGAAACGCCGGCAGCGGGCGCTTGCGCTCCTGGGCGAACAACCCCTCGCGTTCCAGTTTCTCCTTGAGCATCACGAACTGCTCGTAGAGATTGCCGACCCCCGCCTTGCGGACGGTTTCCACGTTCAGTTGAAAATCGCCGCGCGCCTCGTAGAGCGTGACCAGCGCCCGCGCCTCGACGTGCTGGCCATTTTCCAGCCGCCAGCCGAGCAACTGGACACGGTTGCGGAAAATCACGCAGCGCGCCTGCGCCGAGCGGTCCTTCAGCGAAAAATAGGCGTGTCCCGAAGCGGCCATCGTCAGGTTGGAAATTTCGCCGGCAACCCAGCACAGCGGAAACGCGGTTTCGAGCCGTTCGCGCACCAGACGGTTGAGCAGTGAAACGCTCAGGACGGAGGCAGGCGCGGCAAGGCTCGCGGCGTTGGAGAGAGGCTCGGTCATGGGGTCGATTCTACCTCGTCGCCGAGTCATGCACATCCCTGGCGCGTTTCCGCCGCCGCCGCCCGCAAAGCCCGCCAGGCCAAGGGCCTGTAATTTATCATGTTGATTCTGAACGATATTTCCACATGCCTCTTTTTCTTGCAAAGTACAAAAAAGCCTTTGCCCAAGCAGGTTTACGTCGATTTCTCAAGCGTGATCCACAAAGTTATCCACAGATTATGTGGACAAGGACAGTTACACGATGGCGCGAAACCGCGCCGCTCTTTGCGCGGCTCTTTGCACAGGACTTGCCGCTGGCCGCCGCTCGGGCTAAAGTCTCATGCTTGAATCGTTTCCAGGGGAAAAGCGTGTTTTCGATCGTTCTGGCGGCCGGTTGGCCGATCTGGCCTTTGCTGTTCGTTTCGATTGTCGCCGTCGCGCTGATCATCGAACGACTGGGAACCTTGCGCCGCGCCAAGGTCTTGCCCACCGGGCTTTTGCAACGCGTGCTGGCCGACTATCGGCAGAAAGGCATGACTGAACCGGCGCTCATCGCGCTGGAAGCGCACTCGCCGCTCGGGCAGGTGCTGGCCGCGGGCCTGCGCAACGTCGGCAGTTCGCGGGAAATCATGCGCGAGGCGATCGAGGAGACCGGCGGCGTGGTCGCCCACCGGCTGGAGCGCTATCTGACCACCCTGGGAACCATCGCTTCGATCAGTCCGCTGATGGGCCTCTTCGGCACGGTGGTCGGGATGATCGAGATTTTCGGCTCGCAGGCGCCGACGGGCGGCAACCCGGTGCAACTCGCGCACGGTATTTCGGTCGCGCTGTACAACACCGGCTTCGGCCTGCTGATCGCCATCCCCAGCATGTTTTTCTGGCGGCATTTCCGGGCGCTGGTCAACGGCTTCGTCATCGACATGCAGCAGCAGGCGGTGCGCCTGGTCGAAGTGCTGCACGGCGAGCGTCCGACTTGAGGAGGCGGTCATGAACTTCCAGCGCGGGCGCGGCTTCGACGAGCCGGAAATCAACCTGATCCCCTTGATCGACGTGTTGCTGGTGATCATCATTTTCCTGATGCTCACCACCACCTACGCCAAATTCTCCGGGCTGGAGATCAACCTGCCCACGGCCGACGCGGGCCAGCACGCCGAACAGCCCAACGAGGTAGACGTCGCCGTCACCGCGGCCGGCCAGGTGCTGATCGACAAGACGCCGCTGGCCGCCGCCGACGTGCGTTCGATCAGCGAGGCGCTGCGCCGCGCCGCCGGCGACCGGCCCGACCCCTTGATCGTCATCAACGCCGACGCCAAGGCGACGCACCAGAGCGTCATCGACATCATGCAGGCGGCCCAGGCCGCCGGCTACGCGCACATTTCCTTCGCCACGCAATCGCCGCCGCAGTGAACTGCCAGCAGCCGGAAAACCGGTGCTTCCGCCGCAAATGTGGTGGAATGAATCCGAAGTGAAGTCACTCACACCGGCCCATGCGTTTTCAGACAGTCTCGCAAGCTGTCGTTCACTTCCCCGGATCGAGCTGCGCTTGTTTTAGCAGCCTATTTTTTGCGGATTTAGCTGTGTCGTTCCGGTTTTGTTGCATATCCCTGGGCATGCCAGTGATTCCGTTCCTGTCGAAACGAAATTCAGCGGATCGCCGTGTTTCCCTGGTTTTATTCCATTTCCACATCCGTTTTCAACCCATTCCCTGAATTCTTTTACCAGTTCCCGGTCATGGTTTATCCTAGTACCTCGCCCATTGGGTATGAGCGCACGTAATTTTTCCGGTATATCCACGGCTTCCTTGCCGAAATACCAGAATTTTTTTGCGACAAAAACAATACCATATTTAATATCCGCTTTTTCGTTTCCTGCATGAGGATTCCATCCGCCGTGGACGCCCAACTCACCGTTATTTTTAAAATAAATGTTATCGCCCACCTGCTCAATTGCAGTGCCGTTCTCTTTGGGTTTTTTATATTGGAAATCCGGACGCTGGTAGTAATCATCCATCTGGATTTCTTTTTCAAAAAGCTCCATCGCATAAACCAGTTTGTGCGCCAATTCATGTTTTTTGCCAAAAAAGCCGGCAATCCAATCGCCTTTTTCGCGAGCGCTCGTATGCTGATGGTTTGGAGTACAAAGAGCCAATGTACACCAAACTCCAAATGGATTGGGCGCCAGACCTGCGTCCTCAATCATGATGTACGTACAAAGCCTGCTCATTTTCCAACCTCCTTCTGAATGCCAAATACACTGGGTAAAGCCGGCCAATTATGCCAATAGTCGACGGCGATACCTCCGTACTTATTTCAATTCCAAGGTAAATTTCCACTTTGTATGACACAACAGGGGCCAGCTACTCATAAGATCCATCCAGATTGCACTTGTTTGTCACCAATGGACAACCCCGCAGCAAGCTGCGGGGTATCAAACCGGAAAAAGACCTCAAGTCAATCGCCCCAAGGGGCGGGGAATTAGACCCGGAGAGATTCAAAAATTGGGTTTTGTTGTCTTTCGATCTTCTTCAAATTGTCTGAGCGCCTTTTTCCATCTATAATCATGGAGAAATAAGCGTTCAGACCATAACTTTATCATAGGGAAATCATTATCACACATCCACATGCTTCTATCTTTAGTAGATTTATCAGGTTCTAGTACACACCAATCTAAGTTATTACCTTCTTCTTTTGTTGGTGTGCCATATTTGTCCAGTGCTGCTTTTTTCATAGCCGCTTTATTTTGGTCTGTACCAGTGACTTCGTAAATAACATTGTCCAGCGCCAATGGGCGTTTATTGTCAAAGGGAACGCGAATAACAAAACCTACCTCGATCCTCAAGTTGTTTGTTCTATAGGTAAAAACGGAAGACAACTTAGCATGCGTGACAGGATGTTCAAAAATCTCATAACCTTTCTTCATCTCAGCCAAAGGAACATTCAAGCGCTTTGCAGCTATTTGCCGCGCTTCTTCCAAATCCATTCCGGTTTTCAGCCCCGCAATATCAAAATCGCTGACATCCACGTCCGGACCTACCTTCCCGGCATAAACATTCGTTGCCATCAAAAGGCTTGCGGCCAACAGCAAAAAAATTCTGGGATTCATGATGTTTCCTTCATAGAAAATACACAAAAAATTGCGACGCAATTCAAACATCGCACGAACTTTCAACAAACGAGGGTTTCTCCCCTCTGTTACCCAAAACCAACAAAGCGTCGACCTATTCCTGTTCCCAAACAGCGGGCTGAACTTCATAGGCGACGTAAAGCGGGTGTCTGGGCGCTCCGTTCTGGGTCAGTCCCAAGACATGAGGCGTTGCGCCCGCTTCCTGGAGAAGCTGCCGGACACGTCCGGCGCGGGAACGGCCATCGACGATCCGCGCCGCCAAACCGTGTTCGCCCCACGCGCAAATGACCGTCTTCGCGTCCCGCGCCGCCTTCAGAATGGCCTGGTCACTGTCCGGCCCTACCGGATCGTCGACCTGCCAAAGTTTGTCTGGCGTCGTGGAACACCAGGCAAACAGATTGACCGCCTCCACGCTCCCGAATCCCAGACGCGCGGCTCGTTCCCGGCAGCGGGTGATCGTCGCGTCGTCTTCGCTTTCGTCCGCCTTACTGGGGTTGAGCATGCAGAAGAGCAGTCTCGGCAGGCTCGTATTCCAGTTTCTCCAGAGGCGGTAGCGATACTTGCGGCATGGCGAAAAAACCGCGCCGGCTTCCTGTTCATGGCTCATCGTTCTTGCCTTTTGGCGGTGGGGAGGTGAAAAAAATCTCAGCGGCGAATGGAACTATCGTAGCAAATAGCGAACGAATAGTGAAGCAAACTCCGTGGATGCAAATGTATCACATAGGGATGATGGCGCGGTGTCCGCCAAGCCATCGCCTCCCGCCGCTCTTCCCGATCCGGACAATCTCCGCGACGTGCTGGCCTACTGGATTCGTCTGACGCGTGTCGAACGGGGATGGTCGCAGGAACGGCTGGCGATGGAGTGCGATCTGGATCGGACTTACGTTTCCGCCGTGGAGCGTTCCCGCTGGAACGTGTCGCTCTCAAACATCGAACGTTTGGCTTCGGCGCTGGAGATACCCGCCTGGACGCTGCTGAAGCCGCCGGAATAGGGAGGACCCAGGTGTCCGCCCTTACCGTTTTTCCTTGTGTTCGCTGTGCCCTTTGTGCTTAACTTTTTCTAGGTTTATCCATCCATTTTCCAGGCGAGCCGCGAATGATCCGCGCCAACTTCTTGCAATCCCTGTCCCGCCTGTGGTTCCGCGAACGCCTCTCGCCGCCGCTGCTGCCCCTGCTGCCCTTCTCCTGGCTGTTTCGCGGCCTCGCCGCGACGCGGCGCTTTCTTTATCGCCGGGGGATTCTGCCGTCGGTGTCGTTGCCGGTCCCGGTCATCGTCGTCGGCAACCTGACGGTGGGCGGCAGCGGCAAGACGCCGCTGGCGCTCTGGCTGGTGGAGCGCCTGCGCGAACTCGGTTGGCGTCCCGGCGTCATCAGCCGGGGATACGCGGGCGCGGGCGAGGAGCGCGGCGCGATCGAGCCGGTGTTTGCGGCCTCGGACGCCGCGCGGGTCGGCGACGAGCCGCTGCTGCTGGCGCGAAAGAGCGGCGTTCCGGTCTTCGTCGGGCGCGATCGCGCCGCCGCCGGGAAGGCGCTGCTCGCCGCGCATCCGGAATGCGACGTGCTGGTGTCCGACGACGGCTTGCAGCACTACCGGCTGCGGCGGCGCGTGGAGATCGCGGTGTTCGACCGGCGCGGTGCGGGCAACGGGCGTTTGCTGCCCGCCGGCCCCTTGCGCGAGCCGCTTGGCCGCCTGGCCGGCGTGACGGCGGTGGTGATCAACGGCGGCGGCGCGCGGGTGAATCCGGGCGGCGCGCCGTGCTTTGCGATGTATCTTGCCGGGCGGGATTTCGTCGCGCTGGAGGACCCGCGGAAAACGTGCCTGGCGGCGGAGCTGCGCGGGAAATCCCTGCACGCCGTGGCCGGGATCGGCGACCCGTCGCGTTTTTTTTCCCAGCTCGCCGGCCTGGGCCTCGAATTTTCGCGGCACGCCTTCCCCGACCATCAGGTTTACCGCGTGGAAGACCTCGCTTTCGCCCGCGACGGCGTGCTGCTCATGACCGAGAAGGATGCGGTAAAATGCGCGGGCCTTGGCTTGCCGGAGACTTGGGTATTTCCGGTGGAAGCCCGCATCGACGACGCTGCGGACGGAAGTTCGCTGCTCGACACGATTCTGGAGAAACTGAATGGACGCACGCCTGCTTGACATTCTCGTCTGCCCGATCTGCAAAGCCGGCCTCGACTATCGCAAGGCCGCCTCCGAACTGGTGTGCAAGCCCTGCAAGCTGGCCTTCCCGGTGCGCGACGACATCCCGGTGATGCTCGAAGACCAGGCGCGCCGCCTTGCCGAAGAGGAACTCTGATGCCCTCGAACATCGCTTTCAAGGCCGTGGTGCCCGCGCGCTACGCCTCGACCCGGCTGCCGGGTAAACCCTTGCTCGACCTGGGCGGCAAGCCGATGGTCGTGCGCGTGGCGGAACGCGCGCTGCTCTCGGGCGCCGAAGAGGTATGGGTGGCCACAGATCATCCCGAGGTGGTCGTCGCCGTGCAGGCGCACGGCCTGTCCGTGATGCTCACCCGCGTCGATCACCCGAACGGCACCGACCGGCTGGCCGAAGTCGTCGAACGGCGCGGCTGGAGCGACGATACGATCGTCGTCAATGTGCAGGGCGACGAGCCGCTGATCGATCCGCGGCTGGTCACCCAGACGGCGCGGCAGCTCGCCGAGAGCGGCGCCGACATCGCCACCGTGGCGCACCCGCTCGACGATCCGGCCGACTTTTTCGCGCCGAACGTGGTCAAGGTGGTATGCAGGGCGGACGGCGACGCGATGTATTTTTCGCGCGCGCCCATTCCTTTCGCGCGCGATCACTTCGCCGAGCGAAAAGACACGCTTCCCGAGGGTCTTCCCGCCTATCGGCACGTGGGCCTGTACGCCTACCGCGCCGCTTTCCTGCGCGCCTACGCCCGCCTCGCGGCGGCGCCGGCGGAACGGTTCGAAGCGCTCGAACAGCTTCGTTTCCTGTGGCACGGCTACCGGATCAGCGTGTTCGTTTCCGGCCATTTGCCGATGCCGGGGGTCGACACGCCCGAGGAAGCGGCGCGCACGCAGGCGTGGTTCGCCGGGAACGGCGAAAAAGCGTGAGAAGTAAAAAGCAAAAAAAGTAGAATCCTGACGAACAAAAAAGAAGCGTTCCGATCGGTTTTCACTACAGGGAGAAAAACCATGAGACTGATATTGCTGGGTCCGCCGGGCGCGGGCAAGGGGACGCAGGCCAGGTTCATCTGCGACAGATTCGGCATTCCGCAGATTTCCACCGGGGACATGCTGCGCGCGGCGATCAAGGCCGGGACGCCGCTCGGCCTTGAAGCCAAAAAGATCATCGACGAGGGCGGCCTGGTTTCCGACGATACGATCGTCAGGCTGGTCGAGGAACGCCTGCGGCGGGACGACTGCCGCGCCGGCTACCTGTTCGACGGTTTTCCGCGCACCATTCCGCAGGCCGAGGCCATCAAGTCCGCCGGCGTGGCGCTGGACGTCGTCCTGCGGATCGAGGTGAACGACGCCGAGATCGTCGAACGCATGAGCGGCCGCCGCGTTCACCTCGCCTCCGGGCGCAGCTATCACCTCAAGTTCCACCCGCCGAAACGCGACGGCCTGGACGACGTGACCGGCGAGCCGCTGGCGCAGCGCGACGACGACTCGCGCGAGACGGTGGAAAAGCGGCTGGCGGTCTATCACGCGCAGACCCGGCCGCTGATCGACTACTACGCGCGCTGGGCGGCGACCGGCGATCCCGCGGCGCCAAAACTGCGCGAGGTTTCGGGCGTCGGCAGCGTCGACGCGATCACCCGCGCGGTCTTCGCGGCGCTGGCTTGACGCGTTTTACGTTTTGGCGCGGACAGCAACTCTTTCCGTCGCGTCATTCCGGCGCAAGCCGGAATCCAGGAATTTTGAGGAACGCACCGGATCCCGGCTTGCGCCGGGACGACGCCTCTTTCAAGAAACACCCGCCAGGTTACGCTCAATCGCCGTTGAGGATGATCTTTCCCTGCCTGCTGCGAATGATTCCGCGCAGTTCGAGATCGCGCATCACGCGGCTGACCATCTCGCGCGAAGCGCCGACCATCTTGGCCATATCCATCTTGGTGATCCGGCGCTTCACCACGCGGACGCCGTTCTCGACATCGGAAAGATCCCGCAGCAACTTGGCCACCCGCCCGTAAACGTCCATCAGCGCCAGACTCTCGATCTTGTGGTTGGCTTCACGCAGGCGCAGGACCAGGCTCTTCATGATGTTCAGGCAGAGATCGAAATTTTCGGCCAGCGCCCGGGTGAAATCGGTCTTGGAAATCACCAGGAGATCGCAGGGTTCATTGGTCACCACGTCGGCCGAGCGCGGCGATTCGTCGATCAGGCCCATTTCGCCGAAACACTCGCCGGCCTCGAGCATCGACAGGATGACTTCGCGCCCGTCGATATCGCGGTTGAGCACTCTCACGCTGCCCCGGACGATGATGAACAGCGAATCGGTTTTCGCTCCCACGAAGACGATCGTCTTGTTCCGCGGTTCCTGCCGCAGCATGGCCATCTGCGCGATGTGATCGAGCTGCGCCCTGGAAAGCCCCTTGAACAGGGGAATGTTCTGCAACAGCAGGCGCGCGGCCTTTCCGCTGACCGGTTCTTTGACCGATTCTCTGACCGATTCTCTGACCGATTCTCTGACCTTATCCATGAAGGCTCCTTCATTCTGGACGGCACTCGTTTCGTCCATGACCCGATGACGCGCGCCTGCGCTGCAAACACCGCGGCATCGCCAAACCGGCCAAGCTTCGGAAATTGCTCGTATGCTTGCCGTTATAATCAAGCCAAGGCCCACAGTCAAGGAAGGAAAGGAAAGCCATGTCGCCAGCACGTCACTGCAAGTTGCTCATTCTGGGCTCCGGTCCCGCCGGATATACCGCCGCCGTCTATGCCGCGCGCGCCAACCTCAAGCCGGTGCTGATCACCGGACTGGCGCAGGGCGGCCAGTTGATGACCACCACCGAGATCGACAACTGGCCCGCCGGCGCCGAAGGGCTCCAGGGGCCGGAACTGATGCAGCGCTTCGAGGAGCACGCCCGCCGCTTCGCCGTGGAAGTCGTCTTCGACCACATCCACACCGCCCGGCTGGGGGAAAGACCATTCACCCTGATCGGCGATTCCGCCGCTTACACCTGCGACGCGCTGATCGTCGCCACCGGCGCGTCGGCGCGCTACCTTGGCCTGCCCTCCGAGGAAGAATATTCCGGGCGCGGCGTCTCGGCCTGCGCCACCTGCGACGGTTTCTTCTACAAGAACCTGCCGGTCGCGGTGATCGGCGGCGGCAACGCGGCGCTCGAAGAAGCGCTCTATCTCGCCAACATCGCCAGCCACGTCACGCTGGTGCATCGCCGCGACCGGCTGCGCGGCGAGAAAATCCTGCAAGACCAGTTGTTCGACCGGGAAAAGGCCGGCAAGGTCAGCATCAAATGGAATTCGACGCTCGACGAGGTGCTCGGCGACGCCGCCGGCGTCACCGGCATCCGGGTGAAAAACGTGCACACCGGCGCCAGCGAGGATATCCCGCTGCCCGGCGTATTCATCGCCATCGGCCACCAGCCGAACACGGATATCTTCGCCGGTCAACTGGACATGGAAAACGGCTACATCGTCACCCGCGGCGGCCGCGACGGCAACGCCACCGCGACCTCGATTCCCGGCGTCTTCGCCGCCGGCGACGTGCAGGATCACATCTACCGCCAGGCGTGCACCTCGGCCGGATCGGGCTGCATGGCCGCGCTGGACGCCGAAAAATATCTCGACGCCCTGGAGAAACGCTCCTGAACGGAAGGCGGAACAGAGGACAGAAGACAGAGGACAGAGGACAGTCCAGTTACCGGGCGCTTCGCGCCCGCAAATATTACTGTCTTCCGTCCTCTGTCTTCCGTCCTCTGTCCTCTGTCTTCTGTCCTCTGTCCTCTGTCCTCTGTCCTCTGTCCTCTGCCACGCCGATGAGTCCGCGCTACCAGCCATTGCCTGAGGAAATCGCCGATTTCCATGCCGCCGTCGCCGACGTGCGGCCCTTGAAAACGGCGGAACGGGTTCTGCACGAGCGCGCCAAGCCGAGTCCGCGCCCGCGCCAGCGCGAACTCGACGAGGCGGCGGCGATCGCCGAATCGCTGCATGGGCCGCTCGAAATCGACGCGCTGCTGACCATCGGCGAGGCCGACGCCTTCCTGCGCCCCGGCCTGCCGCGCAACGTGCTGCGCGACTTGCGGCGAGGCCGCTGGGCGATCCGCAACCATATCGACCTGCACGGCCTCAACCGCCACCAGGCGCACGAGGAAGTCGCGCGCTTCCTGGCCGAATCGGTGCGCGCCGGCAAGCGCTGCGTGCGCGTCGT
>JAISQQ010000472.1 GCA_031274075.1 Accumulibacter sp. | reverse complement strand
ATCGACAAGAAGGGGAAAGGCGATGTTTCTATCCACGTCCGGCTTGGTTGAACATGGATCGGAACACTCGGGTATCGCTGTCACAAACTATCAGAGAGAGGTGAATTCGTAATGGACCTGAAGGTCTTCCAATGGGTTGCGGCCGCCCTGTTTTTCCTGGCCATCGTACATACTTTCTCGGCGCCGTATTTCGAGAAGATCGCGCATCACTGCCCCGCGCACGCCGGCGTATTCCATCTGCTCGGCGAGGTCGAGGCGGTGTTCGGCGTCTGGGCCCTGATCCTGCTGCTCACCATGTGCGCCATGCTGGGCATGACGGACGCCATCCAATACCTGGAGCACCGTGATTTCACCGAGCCGATGTTCATTTTCGTGATCATGGTGATGGCGGCCAGTAAACCCATCCTGAACCTTTGCGGCAACATCGTGCGCCTGCTGGCGAGCCGGCTTCCCTTGCCGTCGAGCATGGCCTTCTACCTGGTCTCGCTGTCCTGCGTACCGCTGCTCGGCTCGTTCATCACCGAGCCGGCGGCGATGACGCTGGCGGCCCTCATGCTGCGCGACATGTTCTATCTGCGGGGAATCTCGACCCGGCTCAAATACGCGACGATCGGCGTGCTGTTCGTAAACGTCTCCATCGGCGGGGTGCTGACGCCGTTCGCCGCGCCGCCGGTATTGATGGTGGCCGGCAAGTGGGGCTGGGACATCGCCTTCATGGTTACCACCTTCGGCTGGAGGGCCATACTGGCGGTCGGCGTCAATGCGCTGGTGGTGACCTGGCTGTTTCGCAAGGAACTGCGCGCAATGCTCGCCGAACCCCCGGCCAGCGGCGCGGAAGAGCGCACGCCGCGCTTCGTCACCGTCGCGCATCTGCTCTTCCTGACGGGCGTCATCGTGTTCGCCCACCATTCCGTGGTCTTCATGGGATTGTTCCTGTTCTTTCTCGGTTTCGCCACGGCGTACAAGCACTACCAGGACAAGCTCATCCTGAGGGAAGGCTTGATGGTCGCCTTCTTCCTCGCCGGACTGGTCACCCTGGGGGGGCAGCAGCAATGGTGGCTGCAGGATTTGCTGATGGGAATGGATGTTTCCAGCGTCTATTTCGGGACCACGGCGCTGACCGCGGTGACCGATAACGCGGCCCTGACCTATCTCGGCTCGCTGGTCGTGGGATTGACCGACGAATTCAAGTATGCGCTGGTCGCCGGCGCGGTTTCGGGCGGCGGCCTGACGGTCATCGCCAACGCGCCGAATCCGGCGGGATTCTCCATCCTCAAGAGCTATTTCCCCGACGAGACGGTGCGCGCGCCGCTGTTGCTGCTTTCCGCCCTTCCGCCCACGCTGGTGGTCATCGTGGCTTTTTACTTCCTTTGAAAGGAGCGCGAAAATCCGGCGCCGCGGCGGCTCCCGCCCGGTTCGACGCGGAAGACGCCGCCGGAAGGAGGGCGGCGGAGAGCGGCGGGGAGCGGTGGAGAGAGTATTGCGAGAGAGTATTGATTACTCATGCGCCGCGTGTATCATGTCGCCCTGCAAGGACTTCAAGCCTTCTATATATGTATTCCCAGGCAGTAGTGTCCGGTCTGAACAAAGCGGCGATTCCGCCCGGCGAAGCGGGAACCCGCCGAAGCGATCTGGAACGGCGGCGTTCCGGACGCCGGGGAACCCCCCTCTCTTTCGGGAGAAGGGGATGCCGATCTGGTTGTGCGTGAGTCCCTACCCTATGTTTATTTTTTTCAGTGAGGAGTATGACAAATGAGGAATTTGAAGCGGGTTCTGGGTTTTCTGGCGGCGCTGTCTCTTGCGCTCCCTGCCGTCTCCCTGGCGGAAATCAGCAAGGATGAGCGCAGCAAGCACTTCATCACGGTGCTTACCGGCCCCTCCAGCGGGATTTACTTCCCCATCGGCGGCGCGTTTTCCACCTTCATCGGCAATCTCGGCTACAAGACCTCGGCCACGGCCACCGGAGCCACGGCGGAAAACATCAACGCGCTGAACACCGGGCAGGGCGAGATGGCCATCGCCATGTCGGACGCCGTCATCCAGGCCGTGGAAGGCTTCGGCGCCTACGAGGGCAAGCCCAAGGCCACCAACCTCCGCGCCATGATGGGACTGTGGCCCAACGTCTGCCAGATCGTCACCACCGCCGATACCGGCATCAAGAGTTTCGCCGACCTCAAGGGCAAACGCATCGGCGTGGGAGCGCCCAATTCCGGCGTCGAACTCAACGCGCGCATGATGTTTGAAGCCCACGGCATGACCTACAAGGACGTGAAGGTCGACTACCTCAATTACGGCGAAGCCATCGACCAGATGAAGAACGGCCTGGTCGACGCGGCCTTCGTCACCTCCGGTCTCGGCAACGCGACCATCCGCGAACTGGGCGTGACCAAGAAGGTCGCCTTCGTGCCCGTCGAAGGCGAGGGCTTGAAGAAGCTGATCGAAAAATATCCCTTCTACATCGAGTTCACCATTCCCGCCGCGGTCTATGGTTCGGAAAAGGACACCACCACCGCCGCGGTGATGAACATCATGCTGGTCGATGTGAAACTGCCGGACGACGTGGTCTACGATCTGCTGGAAAACATCTATTCCCCGGCGGGACTGGAAGTGATCGGCGGTTCCCACGCCACGGCCAAGAAGGAAATCACGCCGCAAACCGCCACGCGCGGCATCGTCGGCACGTCCGTTCCTTTCCATAACGGCGCGCTGAAGTATTACAAGGACAAAGGGGTAATCAAATAATTCCATTTCCGATCGCCGGTGACGGGGAAACGCCTTGCCGCGCCGGGCGCGCTGCCGATGGCTCGTTTCCGCGCCGCCCGCGATGGACGAACGGAATGCATGGCGTCCGGTGATCCGGAAGGCGGATGACGAACGGCATGGAAAGCGCCCTGGCGTTTTCCATGTCTTTCTTGTCTTCATCGCGGCGCTGTTTTTTTCGGCCGCGCCGTGGCCGCTTCACGCCGGGGAAAAATCGGAGGGAGCGGTAGAAGCGGCGGAAGAAGCCGTGCTCCGCATCGAAAACTGGAAGACCGGCGCCATTCTTGCCGAAGTTCCGGCAAGGGTCGGCAGCCGTCTTTTTTTCGGCTGGATTCATTCCCTGGAAAAGATTCCCTGGAACGAATACTTCCACGTCGACGCGGAGTACAACCTGATCCTCGACGCCATCACCTTTCCGGCTTTCGGCGCGGGAATCCCGGAAGACAAGGGCCGCGTCTGCTACGTGAAAGACGGCTTGATTCACATGGAGGGTATCGATCAGGTGTTCAAGGAACTTCACTGGCTCAACTCGCAAACGGCCACCCGCGACATCGTGCTCGACGGCGCGCGGGTCGCCAGCGGCAGTGAACTTCCCCAGCATGCCCGATTGCGTTTAACGGTCAAGAAAAAATGAGGGAATCATGAGCAAGGAAAACATGGATACGACAGATACGTCGAAAATCCCGGAAGCAAACGCCGCTCCGGACGACGCCGCCATCGCCCAGGCCATGGCGGGAACGCTCACCAAGGAACAGCAGCAACTGATCGAGAGTCTCGACAAGGAATCCAGCGTCCGCAAGCTGGCGTCCCCGATCATCGCCAGGATATTCTATTGGGCCTGCATCGTCGTGACGCTGTACCACTTCATCACTTCGGCCTGGAGAACGCCGCTGGTGCTGGAGCACCGTTCCCTGCACGTGGGCATGATGCTGGTGCTGGGTTTCGTCATGTATCCCTTCGGCAAGAAAAGCGATTTCAAGGCGATTTCCTGGTACGACTGGATTTTCATCATTCTTTCCATGGTCGCGCCCCTGTACGTGTGGATCGACTATCTCGGTGTGGTGGAAAGAGCGGGCCAGCCCAACACCAATGACCTGATCGTCGCGACCCTGCTGGTGGTGCTGGTGCTGGAAGCTTCCCGCCGCATGGCCGGCTGGGCGCTGCCCATCCTGAGCCTGGTTTTCATCGCCTACGGGCTGTATGGCCGCGGCATGCCGGGCATCTTCGGGCACCGGGGCTACACCTGGATGCAGCTTTCCAACCACTTCTTCGCCAACACCGAAGGCATCTACGGAACCTCGGTGAGCGTCGCCGCCAGTTATATTTTCCTGTTCATCCTCTTTGGCACCGTCATGTCCAAGTCCGGCATGGGTTCCTTCTTCAACGATCTGGCGATGGCGCTGGCCGGACACACCAAGGGCGGCCCCGCCAAGGTGGCGGTGATGTCCTCGGCGCTGCTCGGTTCGATCAACGGCTCGGCGGTGGCCAACGTGGTCACCACCGGCGCCTTTACCATCCCGCTGATGAAAAAGATCGGCTATTCCAGGGAGTTCGCCGGCGCTGTGGAAGCCTGCTCCTCGGTGGGCGGCCAGGCGCTGCCGCCGGTGATGGGCGCCGCCGCCTTCATCATGGCGGAGATGCTGGGCATATCGTATTCCACGATCATCATCCACGCGGCCATCCCGGCGCTGCTCTATTACCTGGGAATCATCGTCCAGGTGCAGTTGCGCGCGGGGAAAATGGGGCTCCTCGGCCTGCCCAAGGACCAGCTTCCCCTGGTCAAGGCGGTGCTCAAGGAAAAGGGCCATCTGCTCATCCCGATCATCGTGCTGCTCTATTTCCTGCTGTTTACCGGCATCACCGTCGTTTATGCCGCGGTTATCGCCATCGTCACCACGGTCGTCGTCGCCTCGCTGAAAAAGAACACCCGCATGAGCGTCAAGGACATTTGCGACGCCTTTGCCGACGGCGCCAAGCAGACCATCCCGGTAGCCATGGCCTGCGCCTGCGTCGGCATCATCATCGGCGTGATCTCCAAGACCGGCTTTGGCCTGACCATGGCCAACACCATCATCTCGCTGGGCGACCAGAGCCTGCTGTTCACCCTGTTCTTCGCCATGCTGACCTGCATGATCCTGGGCATGGGCGTGCCGTCGATCCCGGCCTACATCATCACCGCGACCATCGCCGCGCCCGCCCTGTCCAAGCTCGGCATTCCGCCGATCGCGTCGCATCTTTTCGCCTTTTACTACGCCATGTTCGCCAACCTGACGCCCCCGGTAGCCCTGGCTTCGTTCGCCGCGGCGGGCGTCTCCGGCGGCGACCCGATGAAAACGGGATTCGTCTCGGTCAAGCTGGCGACCGCCGGATTCATCGTGCCCTTCATGTTCGTCTATTCCCCCCAGCTGCTGCTGCTCGACACCACCTTTTTCGAAGGATTCCGCGTCGTCGTCGGCGCCTGCATGGGCGTGTTCCTGATCAGCGCGGCGGTCGAGGGATATCTGTTTACCAAGATTCCGTGGCTCCTGCGGCTGGTGGTCTTCGCCTGCGCCTTCGGCCTCATCGACGGCGGAGTGATGACGGATATGATCGGGCTCGCGGGCCTGGTCCTGCTCTTCGCCGTGCAGCATTTCCTGGCCAAGAAGGAACGGGGGGGGGGAGCGTAGCGTAGGACGCTCCGGCAGCAAAAAAGCCGCCCCAGGGCGGCTTTTTCGCGCGCCGCCAATGAACGCGCCGTTTTCTTCGCGCTCCCAGATTCCCGATGCCCGGCGATCGGGTGCATTTCTCCATGCGCGGTGAAATGCCTTTTACCACCACATAAGGATTTGAATATAAAAGATTTTTTGTGGCTGTTTACGACATTTGCGCAGGCGATGGCCCTGGCTTTCCCGAACGCTTAGCTTAGAATACGCGCTTTCCAGAAGCGTTCGCGTTGGGTCAAGTTCCGCTCACAAGAAAGGCGTTTTGGGGTTGGCGGCCTTTCTTGCGGGCGGGGTTCAAACGGAGTTGATTTGGCGATGACACAGGACACGATGAAACAGGCGGTGGCCCGCGCCGCGCTC
>JAISQQ010000393.1 GCA_031274075.1 Accumulibacter sp. | reverse complement strand
AGGACATGGATCTCGTCGTCCAACCGGCGCTCATGCGGGTGAGCGTCAATCCGGAAGCGCCGAACCTGCCGATGTCGCTGGCGAAAAGAGCCTGACCGCCTGGAAAGGAGCGCAGGCGGAAAACGGCTTCGTGACAGAAAAATGCGGGCCGCCAACTCCAGCGAGCCGGCGCGAAGCGCCGGCAACTTCCAAGAAGCTGTTTGCGATCTTCTCTCTGGGAGCGCGGGTATCTTGCCCAAGCCCATTATGAAAGCCTCTCTCCGAACCATCTCTGGGAGCCCGTTTAATCTCTTTCTGATATAATTTAATTTTTCAATTTTGATAATAAGCCGATGAGAAAGAGATCCCCAAGCGACGTCAGTCGGGAACGATTTGAAGCGATACGCCCCATGCTGGAAAGCGCCCGCAAGAACACCTCGCCGCGAAAGGTAGAGTTGTATGAGGTGTTCTGCGCGGTACTGTACCTTCTCAAGAGCGGTTGCCAGTGGAGGATGCTGCCGAAGGATTTTCCAAAATGGCAGCTGGTGTATTACTACTGGCGCGTGTGGAGTCAGGCCGAAGAAGGCGAGGCGAGCCCAGCCTCCTGGAGCGCGCTTTAAAAAAATCAAGTGGGCGCGGTCCGCACGAGACAGGGGCGCAACACCAGTAGCACGTTCCTGATCGTGGACGCGCAGAGCGTGAAGAACACCGACACCGCCGAACAAAAGGGTTACGACGCCGGCAAGAAGGTCTCAGGCATCAAGCGCCCCATCGCGGTAGACACGCAAGGCCGGCCCCACGCGATAACGGTAACGACCGCCGAAGTGACCGACCGGAAGGGCGCACGGGAAGCACTGGAGCGCAGCCAGCCAACCTGAAGCGGGTGAAAAGCCTGCGGTGTGACAACGGCTACACCGGAGAACCGTTCGCCCAAGGCGTACGCGCGATCCTGGGTGAGCAGGTCACCGTGCCGATCGCCAAACGAAACGAACGACACACCTTCAAGGTCCTGCCCAAACGCTGGGTCGTCGAGCGTAGCTTTGCCTGGCTGGAGAAGAACCAAAGACTGTGGAAAAACTGCGAACGAAAACTCAACACCCGCTTGCAATTCATCCATTTGGCCTTCCTGGCGGTATGGCTTAAAAGACTTTGAACAGGTTCTGAGAGCGCGGCAGGGCCATCGCACTATGTGGTCGCCCCTGCAAAATTCACCCAAGCGCCCAATCAAGCAGAAATCCGGATCGATGGCGCAAGATCGTGAATGATTTCCGTTGAGAAGCCCAATGATCACCCGTAAAAACAAGCGTAAAAAAGAGCCTTTGAGGCCCAAGCGGAACATCGCTCGCAGCAGCCAACGCAGGTTGTAGCCGACGGCGCACAACACGGTGTGTAGTGTATCGCTCCGTTCGCCCTGAAGCCCGCAGCGATCCCTCCGGTGATCCGACTTGAGGTGTCCGATCGCGGGTTCCACCGCTTGTTGTCATTTGAGCCAGCGGCGTTGCTTCCTAGTCAGTGACTGGCACTTGCCACGATGGAAGATTTCTACATTGGGATTGTTTTGATCCACGCCACGAAAGCCCAGATCGACGATCACTTCTTTCGGTTCGCGCCCGACATCCTCCAACAGGATGCGGGTCTGTTCCAGTTGCGCCGAGAGAATGTGTACGTCATAGAGGTTGCCGGGGAAGGTTCTTGCTCCGACCATCAGACCGCTTTCATTTGCCCACAGACATGGGCAAATGAAAGCGGTCTGGTCTCCCGAGCAAATCGCAGGCAGACTGCGACACAGGTATCCCGATGATCCGGAATGGCGTGTCTCGCACGAAACCCTCTACTGTGCGATCTACGCCTTGCCGCGGGGCGAGTTGAGGCACGAACTGACGGCGCTGCTGCGCCCTGCGCACAAAGCGCGCCGGCCGCGTTCGCGGGGCCAGGATCGCCGGGGTCAATGGCCCAACATGCGCTCGATCCACTTGCGTCCGATCGAAGTGGCGGCCCGGATCGTACCGGGTCACTGGGAAGTCGACCTGATCAAGGGGGCCGGCCATCGCAGCGCGGTCGGCACCTTGGCCCAGCGCACAAGCCGTTATCGGATCCTGGTCCGCCTGCCCGACGCCTCGGCGGAGGCTGTCCTGGAAGCCTTTACCCGCAGATTCCGTCATGTCCCGCCCGCGGTGCGCAAGACGCTGACTTACGATCAGGGCAAGGAGATGGCGCGGCATGAAACGCTGGCAAAACGACTCAAAATCGACGTCTATTTCGCCGACCCCCACAGCCCGTGGCAGCGTCCGACCCACGAGAATACCAACGGCCTGATTCGGGAGTACCTGCCCAAGGGCCTGGACTTGTTGCCGATCTCCCAGGGCTACCTCAACGCCATCGCACGACAATTGAACAACCGACCACGCAAATGCCTTGGGTTTGAAACCCCCGCTGAGGTTTTTGCCCGTGAAATCATCAACTTGAAACGCGGTGTTGCACTTCAGATTTGAGACCGCCGACTGTAATAAATTTCGCAGGCGTCGTTCAGCAGTATTTCCCGCGCCTTTGCCGACAAGCGTTCCGGCTCGAAAAAAGACCACAACAGCGCATGCGTATCCAGCAGATAGTTCATGAGGCGATCAATTCCTCATCGCCGATGGAAAAATCGTCGGCAAAAAACAGGCTTCCCCTGTCGCGCAGCGTGCCAAGCCGCCTGACCTTTCCCTTTTTCCAGGCTTGATAGGGAACGATGACGGCGACGGTTTCTTTCTTCTTGCCATAGGAAATGGCGATTTCGCGCCCCTGCGCCACCTGCCGGATGAGCGCGGAAAATTGGCTTTTTGCCTCGGCCAGCGCCACGGTTTGCATGAGTTTTTCCTTTCAGACGATTTTTTGCATCGTAGCACGTTGGTCACCTTGGTCAAGCAATGGCTCCCTTTCTCGACACGGGCGAAGTTTCACCGCATTACCATCCATGACGCCGTCGCCAGGCTTTCCAAGCGCTCAGATGTTCAACTACTCGGAGCGGAAAAGGGTGTCGTAGGGAGGAGGCTGTTCAGAAGACAGAGGACAGTTCAGTTACCGGGCGCTTCGCGCCCGCAAATATTACTGTCCTCTGTCTTCTGTCCTCTGCCCCCCTCAGCGCACGCTGATCTCCACCCGGTCGTAGCGTCCGGTTCCATCCAGCACGGTGATCGCATGGCGTCCCGGTTCGGCGAAAACCTGGGCCAGCGAACGCCCGGCCGGCGAGCGGCCGACCTGGCGGCCGTCGACCAGCCAGATCAACTCCTCGCGTCCGCCGCGCGCCTCCAGGCGCAGCAGCGGCGGCGCGCCATGACCGGCGCGGACGACCGTCTGCCCGTCGACGATGCCGACGATCTTCAGCCCCGCCTCGGGCGCCTGCGCCTGCGCGCAGGCCGCGGCCCAGGCCGGCGGCAAGGCCCGCTGGCGCGTCGCCGCGTCGAGCCACGGTTCGAGCACCGCCGGCCATCGGGCCATTTCCACGGCGCGCATCGCGCCCGGCGCGCAGGCCGCGCGCACGCGCAGGCCGGCCGCGTCGCGGAAGTCGGTATAGCGCGCCGCGCCGGCGCGCCAGCGGTCGGCGAAGGTTGGCGGCGCGACGCCGTTGAGCAGCCAGGCGCGGCGTTCCTGATGGCACAGCGCCGGCGGCAGCTCGTCGGCGCGCGTGCCGAGCGGCCAGCAGACGCGGGCCTGGGTAACGCTCGCCGGCGGTGTGCGCCGCGGCGCGCGCGCTTCGTCGACCGCCGCGAAAATATCGACCAGCAGCGGCGCGGCGACGTTGGCGCCGAAAAACCCCGGATTCGGCGTGCCGTCGGGCCGCCCGACCCAGACGCCGACCGTGAAGCGGTCGCTGACGCCAATCGCCCAGGCGTCGCGGAAACCGAAACTGGTGCCGGTCTTCCAGGCGATGCCGCGCCGCGCGCCGACGCCGCCATCGACCTGCCGGGCCACCGGACCGCCCGCTTCGAGCAGGTCGCGCACGATGAACGCCGCGCCTTCGCTCAACATGCGCGCTTCCTCAAGCGGCGCGTCGTCCGTAAAGCGCGGCTTGCCGGCCAGGCCGGCGCGGGCCAGCGCCGTGTAGGCGCTCACCAGTCCTTCGAGATTCACCGACGCGCCGCCGAGAATGACCGACAAATTGGGCGCCGCGCCGCGCGGCAGGCCGAGCCTGAGTCCGCCGCGGCGCAGCAGCGCCACGAAGCGTTCCGCGCCGAGCCGGTCGAGAAGCTCCACGGCCGGCACGTTGAGCGAGCGCCGCAAGGCCTCGCCGGCGCTCACCGGGCCGGAAAAATCGGCCTGGAAGTTGCCCGGCTGGTAGCCGGAGAAGGATTGCGGCGCGTCGGACAGCAGCGATTCCGAATGGATCAGCCCGTCGTCGAGCGCGAAGCCGTAAAGGAAGGGTTTGAGCGTCGACCCCGGCGAGCGCCGGCCCTGCACCATGTCGACGTGGGCAAAGCGCCGGTCGTCGGCAAAATCCGCCGAGCCGGCGTAGGCCATGACCTCCAGCGTCGCGTTGTCGACCACCAGCGCCGCCAGCGACACACGCGGCGGCACCACCGCCAGGCGCGTGCCGATCAACTGTTCGACCGCCGCCTGCATGCCGGCGTCGAGCGTCGTGTCGATGCGTTGCCGGCGCGGAAAGAGTCGCCGCGCGCGCTCGGCAAACAGCGGCGCCAGCAAAGGCTCGCGCGGCGTCTGGGCGATCACCGGCTCCTGCCGCGCGTCGGCGATCGCGGCCTGGCCCCAGGCCGTCTCCAGGCGGGCCAGCACCTTGTCGCGCGCCGCCCGGGCACGCTCGGGAAAACGATCCGGGCGCAATAGCGACGGCGCCTGCGGCAGCACCGCCAGCAAGGCCGCCTCGGCGTGCGACAGCGAACGCGACGGCTTGCCGAAGTAGGCCCGGCTCGCCGCCTCGACGCCTTCGAGCACGCCTCCCATCGGCGCGTGCGTCAGGTAAAGTTCGAGGATTTCGCGCTTGGACAGCCGCCGTTCGAGCTGCGCGGCACGCGCGATCTGGCGCAGCTTGCCCGCCACGGTGCGCGGCATCGGCTCGAGCAGGCGCGCCACCTGCATGCTCAGCGTCGAGCCGCCCGAGACGATCCGTCCGTGCCGCGCCCATTGCCACGCCGCCCGCGCCAGGGCGAAGGGATTGACACCGGGATGCCAGTGGAACCAGCGATCCTCGTAGGCCAGCACGGCCTCGACGTAGCGCGGCGAGACTTCGTCCAGGCGCACCGGATGACGCCAGATGTGCATGCGGTCGGGAAAGGCGCGCAACGGTGTGCCATCGCGCGCCAGCACCACCTGCGCGTGCGGCGCGGAACCCGGCAGCGGCGGCGGAAAGGAGCGATCGGCAAGCAGCAGCAAACCCAGCAAAACCGCCGCCAAGCCCAGCGCCCCCGCACGGCGGCGAAGCCGCGCCGCCAATTTGGAGAAGATCATCCCGCGAAAACCCCGCTTGAAGCGTTTTGCGTTTTGGTACAGGCAGCAACTATTTCCGTCCCGTCATTCCGGCGTGAGCCGGAATCCAGGAGTTTGACGAACGAACTGGGTCCCGGCCTTCGCCGGGACGACGCGCCCGTGCTTGTTTCAATGTTCATAACGATCAGGGGTCAGGTGACAGGTGGCAGGTTTTGGTGTAGACAACGACTCTTTCCGCCTCGTCATTCCGGCGCAAGCCGGAATCCAGAAGTTTGACGAACGAACTGGGTCCCGGCTTTCGCCGGGACGACACGCCTGTGCTTGTTCCAATGTCCATGACGTGTGATCAGGGGTTAGAGGTCAGGGAGCAGGTAACAGGTGACAGGTGACAGGTGACAGTAATTAGCGGCGCGAAGCGCCGGTATATCCTGTTCCCTGTCACCTGCCCCCTGATCCCTGATATTACATCGCGTCACAAGAACTGGCAGCACGCTCACGGGGTTTCCGGGGATAATGGTTTTCAATGTTCAGGAAAGGACGTTCATGAAACACGATACCCTCCCCATCGTCGCGCACAAACGCATCGCTCTGGTGGCGCACGACAACAAGAAGAAGGACCTGCTGGAATGGGCGTTGTACAACCGCGACCTGCTGGTTCAACACCAACTGTGCGCTACCGGCACCACCGGCATGCTGCTCGAGCGCGCGCTCGACACCCATATCGACAAGCTGCGCAGCGGCCCGCTCGGCGGCGACCAGCAGATCGGCGCGAAGATCGCCGAGGGCGAGATCGATTTCATCCTGTTCTTTTGGGATCCGCTGGAACCGCAGCCGCACGACCCCGACGTCAAGGCGCTGCTGCGCCTGGCGGTCGTCTGGAACATTCCGGTGGCGTGCAACCGGGCGTCGGCGGATTTCATGATTTCCTCGCCCCTGATGAACGACGACTACGAGCGCATCCTTCCGGACTTCACGCCGCACGTGAGCCGCTTCGCCAACAGCACGCTGCTTCCCGAAACCATCGCGCAGAGGGAAAACGATCTGGCCGCGGAAGTCGCATAGCCCCTGCATAGAGTGTTTTCGGGTTGATTTCATCGCCTGGACCCTGGTTCAGGCGTAGCAGAGATCAGTCTGTAGCCTGGGTAAGCGAAGCGCGACCCGACGATCGTTCATCAAACAGGCGGCGCTTCGCGCCGGACGGACGAATGTCGGCTTGTGCCGCTGAATGAACCCGATCGCCGGGCCTTCGGAACCTGGGAGCGCGGGGCTTCCGCCCCGCAACAGCGGCGGTCGTGTCATTCCACGCTGTTGCGGGGCAGAAGCCCCGCGCTCCCAGGAAACCCAGCCGGCCTCCCTGGCGCAAAACCGCCGAACGCCTCCCACCGGCCGCCGGCTTCCTGAAAGTCAAATGCGGTCGCCCTGGACTCGTCATGACAACTTGAATATCAACGATTCCTTTCGACTACTTACGAGGCGATAACCCCAGGGAATCAAAGGACAGCCCGCTTACCGGGCGCGAAGCGCCCGCAAATATTACTGTCCTCCGTCTTCTGTCTTCTGTCCTCTGGTCGCCGCCCCGGAATCCGGCGCGATCTCCTTGCGCACGGCTTCCACGAGGCCGTTGAGATCGCCGCCTTTCATGCCGATTTCATTGAGCACCGCGTCCAAGATCGGCTGTTGGGCGCGGTAGGCCAGGGCCGCCGCGACGGCCTGTTCGGCGAGGTTGCCGCTTGCGGCCGCGCTTCCGGAGGCCGGTTCGCGGCTGGCGCGATTCAGGCCGTCGACTTGCACCACCTTGATGCTGTCGATCCGCTCCATCGGCTTCACCGAGGCTTCGATGATCCCCGGCAGGGCTTCGAGCAGCTTCATCTTGACCTGCATGGCGATCTGCCCGGCGGCCAGGGTATTGAGCGCGGCGTTGCGCATCTCGATGCCGCTGGCTTCGACCTGGTAGTGCACCTGCTGGGCTTCGGCCTTGATCTTGAGCGCCGCGGCCTGGTTGTCCGCCGCCTCTTTTTCGGCTTTCGCGGCGACGGTGACGCCGATCGCCTGCTGCTGCGCGTCCTGCTCGGCGACGACCAGGGCGATCTGCTTTTCGCGTTCGGCGATCGCCACTTCGCGCGCCGTCTTCACCTGTTCTTCGGCGCGCGCCGCGAGCGCGCGCGCTTCGTTGGCCTGCCGTTCCGCCTCCGACTGCGCCTGGGATTTCTCGGCGATCAGGATCAGCTTGTCCTGGTCGGCCAGCGTGGTGCGCTTCTCCTGCTCGATCTTCGCCACCTGAACTTCCCGGTCGGCTTCGATCTGGCGCTGGCGGATGGCGCGGCTCTTTTCCACCTCGGCTTCCTGCACCAGCCGTTCGGCGTCGATCTTCGCCTGCTGCGCCTCGCGTTCGCGCTGCGCCTTGATGCTGGCGATTTCGGCCGACTGCTGCGCCTGGCGCGTCGCCACTTCCTGCTGCTGCTGCAAGGTGGCGAAGGTCTGGTCCTTCTCGATGGTCAGCTTGAACTGGGTCGCTTCGTAGTTCTTTTGCGCGATGGCGACCGCGGTATCCTGCTCGATCTCGTTGCGCTCCTTGGCGCGCTGCTGCGTCTGCTGGGTGAGCTTGGTCAGGCCCTCGGCGTCGAAGGCGTTCTGCGCGTCGAAGAACTTGATCGGCGTCTGGTCGAGCCGCGTCAGGCTGACGGATTCAAGCTCCAGGCCGTTCTTCAGCAAGTCCTCGGAGACCGCGTTCTGCACCGCCTGGATGAAATCGGCCCGCTTGTCGAGCAACTGGTGCATGCTCATCGAAACGGCGGCGGCGCGCAGCGCGTCGACGAATTTGTCCTCCACCAGTTCTTTCAGCGAAGCGGGATGCATGGTGCGCTGTCCGAGCGTCTGGGCGGCGTTGGCGACGCCCTCGATGCTGGGGATGACGCGCACGAAGAAAGCCGCCACCGCGTCCACGCGCAGGCGATCCAGGGTGATCAGGCTGTCCGCGCCGGCGCGCGCGACCTCGAGCTTCAAGGTGTTCATGTTGATGCCGACGCATTCGTGAAACACCGGCATCACGATGGCGCCGCCGTCCATCACCACTTTCTGCCCGCCCAGGCCGGTGCGCACGAAGGAAAGCTCTTTCGACGAGCGGCGATAGAGGCGCGAGAAAATCAGGCCGACGACAAACAGGCCGATGAGCGCGATGCCCGCCAGCATAAGCATTTCAAGCAGATCCATGTCGATTCTCCCGGTCGGTCGTCAAAGTAAGTCGGGACGCGGATTGGCGATGACCAGAAAGCGCGCCCCGGAAATCTGTTTTACCAGCAATACCGACTCTCCGGTGACGAATTGCCGGTTTTCGTCGTCCGGTTCGACGTGCACGTAGAGCGTCTGTCCGTGGTTGTTTTTTACGCGGGCTTGCGCGGGATAGTTCACCCGCGCCGTGCCGTTGATGATCACGCCAACTTTTCCGACCAGGTTGGCGAGCGGCTCCGCCGAAGTCTCGTCGCGCGGCACGAGCCGGGCAATCGCGCCGGCCGAGAAACGGACGACGGGAAGCGCGCCCAGGAACGCCAGCGGCGTCGACACGAAGATCGGGAGATAGTCGCCGAGAACCGAATGCGCCACGCCGTTTATCAGGAAACCGCCGACGGCGAACGCGGTCAGCAGCAGCGTCAACACCACCAGCAGCGGTACCTTGCCGATGTGCAGCCAGCCCAGCCAGGCGTCGAAGGCATGCCCGGCGGCGTCGCCCGCCGGCAACTCGGGCGCGTCCGGGGCGTCGGGCAGGAAGTCGTCGAACCAGCCGGAAATGCTGAAACCGAGCAACAGGGCCAGGCCCTCGATGACGGCCAGGGCGATCAGCAGCACCAGCGCGAGCAGGAACGGCCAGGATTGCGGGGCAAGAAACAGGCTCATGACGGTTCAGAAGACAGAAGACAGGTTCCAGGGGACAGAAGACGGAGGACAGAAGACAGTAATATTTGCGGGCGCGAAGCGCCCGGTAACTGGACTGTCCTCTGTCCTCTGTCTTCTGAAACCTGAAACCGGATTCCGGCTTGCGCCGGAATGACGGGAGGGAAATAGCCGCTGTCCGCACTCAAACGTAAAACCTGTTTGCGATCTTCTCTCTGGGAGCGCGAGGCGCCCGCCCCGCTTTTGACCCGCGCCACGACACTACCGCTGTTGCGGGGCAGGCGCCCCGCGCTCCCAGAGGCGGTCCGGAGAGAGGCTTTCATAATGGGCTTGTGCAAGATACCTGTGCTCCCAAACAGCTTCCAAAGTGTTTTCAGGTCAAATATCGGGTTGAGCATTATGACATTTCCTTGCATGAATGTTGCTTCCCCAGCCTTGTGGGTCAGGGCGATCGCGCTCCCAGGGGGTTCATTTCTTCCTGTGCGATGAAAGGCATTTTGCCTCCACATAAGGACTTGAACATAAGAAGCTGTTTAAAAAAAATGGGTACGAGAAATGCTTGGATCGCAAAAACCTCAATTCAAGCCCTGGGGGAAGGTAGGGCGGTTTCTCCGAAACCGCCGCCCCCCGGCGCGTTCGGAGATCGCGCCCTACCCTGGATGATCCCTCTGCTTCTCAAACGTCTTTCTGATTTCTAAAACAGCTTCTGATACCCGCTTCCATTCCCGGTTTTACAAAAGCGGATGCTTTGACGAATCGACGATCTCGCCCAGTTCCGGTATGCCATCCGGGCAAAGCTCCTTCGGCATGCAAATCATGTTGAACGACGCCACCTTGCCATAGAGGTTCGCCGGCTGGCCGAAGAAGTTGTCCGGATTGAACAGCGGCGGGATATGCCAGAACAAGCGATAGTCGCGCGACCACAGCCATTCGATCAGATCCTTCGATTTGGCGGCGCGGTCGTTTTCGACGTAAAGCACCGGCCGCCAGCGCCGCAAGCTATCGTCGGCGCCGCGCAGAACCGCGAGCTCGAAGCCTTCGACGTCGATCTTGATCAGCGCCACGGCTTCTTCGCCAAGAAAATCGTCAAGACGGACACAGGGCGTCGGGATGCGTCCCTGGCCTTCTTCCGCGCGGCTCATCGCCACGCCGCCGAAATTTCCCAGGCGGCCGTAATCCTGTTCGGCGAAAGTCACCATCCCTGTTTCGTCGCCGCAAGCGAAGGGCCAGGCGCGCACGTTCAGCAAGCCGTTCAGCGCCAGATTGGCGCACAGGTTCTGGAAGACGACCGGCTGCGGTTCGAAGACTTCCATTTTCTCGCCCTTGGCCGCCGCGGCTTTCGCCAGCCATACGGTATGAGCGCCCATGTTGGCGCCGACTTCGACGATACGGCCGGGCTTGAACAGGTAGCGACGGAGAAATTCGGTTTCGATCTCGCCGTATTCGCCGTATTCCAGCAATGCCCGACCGAGATAGAAATCGTTCGGGTTCGCCAGCATCCAGCCGTGCCGGGCGCGAACGATCCTGTAGTTCAGATGCTCGCTGCCGAAAACCTGTTCCGCAAACGCCCGGGCCGGTTCGCCTTCCACGCGCAACAGTTCGCCGTCGAGCGCCAGCGCTTCCGGCAGATCGGGCCGTAGCGCCAGCACCTGGTCGAGTTCGACGCGCGCGCGCTCTTTCTGCCCGGTACGCAGCAACGCCAGCGCCAGGTTGAAGCGCGCGTCGAAATCGCTCCGGTCGAGCACCGTCGCCATCTCGTAGGCCGCCGCCGCCTCGTCCCAGCGTTCGAGCGACGCGAGCATCACGCCGTAATCGTTGTTGTAGGCGGCGCGGGCCGGGTCGATGTCCAGCACCGTTTTCATCAGTTCGACGGCTTCCGGCGCCTGCCCTTGCTTGAAGACGATCTGCGCGAGCAGATGCCGCGCCTCTTCGTCCCGCCCGTCGGCCGCGACCAGGCGCCGCGCGATTTCCTCGGCGGCGGCTAAATCGCCCTCTTCGAAACATGCCGCCAGACGCTCGATCTCTCCTGCCCTGCCCGATCCGCCGTTCTCCATCGCCCGCT
>JAISQQ010000377.1 GCA_031274075.1 Accumulibacter sp. | reverse complement strand
TGCCCATCATAAACAGCCTGGGCGTAGACCCCGTGCATTTCGGCCTGCTTTTCCTGCTGGTCAATACCATGGGCGGCATGACGCCTCCCGTGGGCGTGACCATGTATACGGCTTGCTCCTTGCTGGAGTGCTCGACGGATGTTTACACCAGGGAATCCATCCCGTACATCGTAACCGTCGTAGTTACGGTGTTGATCCTGATGCTATTCCCGCAAATAGTCTTGTACATTCCCAATCTGGTTTTTGGCGGCCCTTCGTAAAGCCGGCTCATTTCAAAACCTTGTTTTTCGTGTGACAAGAAAGCTGAAACCCTGGCCTGACCGGGGTTTCAGTTCTTATAAGCTTTTAAAAAATTGGCGCAAGATGCTTTGGCAGATCATCATTGCTCAGGAGAGAGCGATGTGCCCAAATGATCTGGCGCCTGGCCGCCTCGATCACCGACCCAGGGATACCGGCCAGCGCCATGCCGTCGAAGGTCGAGGCGCCGCGCCCGGCCTCGTCCATCAGCGCCAGGCTGTTGGCCGTGGCGTGGTGCGGGATGGCCGCCGATTCGGTCATCTCGACCATGAAAGTCGAGCGCCCGGAAGCCAGGTCGTCGGCGGCGCCGATGCGGGTGAAAATCCGGCCAAGCGGTTCAGCCATGTTCGCCGTCTGTGCGCTGATGGATGTTTCGATTGAGGAATACTCGATCGAGTCGATCCCGTTTATTGCCGCCGTCTGCGCGCTCATCGCCGTGCTGGTGTTCACGCCGGGATGGGTGCTGTGGCTGCCCAATCTTGCCTTTGGCGGATGACGACTGTCAAAAAATGAGCCATGAGGGTGGCCGGCAACATGCCGTCCGCGACTCCACCGGCTGGTCGAGCTTGTCTCGACCAGCCGGTGTGCTATGCTCATGCGAGCTTGCCGGACAAGAAATTCTGGCCCTCGCTTTGCTTGAAGCCCGAGCCTAAAAGGTGAATAATGAAAATTCTGCTTGATATCATGTAAAGAACGCCGGGTGTGCTTGCACAAGATATGCGCTGCCATGAAATTCGCTGAGCGAACATAACTCAGTGGTCGCGTTGAGATAGATGAAACATATCTTGAGGGCGGAAATATTCACGATTTAGGGAGGTCGCGATGAAACGTTTCTTCTATTCAGTGCAAGGCAAAATTATCACTATTCTGCTGCTTTTCATGACGATCTCCCTGTTGGCGTCCTGGTTTACGATTCGCAATATATCGCAGACTATAATGACTACGGAAAAAGAACGAAAGCTGATGGCTTTTGCTCAACTACTTGACATACGTCTGGGCAAGCGAAGTTATGATGACATACTTGAAATTCACGGCGCGGCCCAAAAATCACGAGATGAACAAATCAAGGTTCTTAATAATGAACTTAAAGATCTGACTGATGAAGCCTCGGCCGCGAGTTACGGTATGGGCATAGGGTTTTATTCACGGAAACTCGACGCCATAATTACATACGGTCCTTCTTCGGAATACCAGAAGACCATAGGCTTGCCTATTGGGAAAGATCACCCCGGACGGATGGTGATGTCAACAAACCAGTCCGCTGTTCGGCAGGGTTCCATGGTACGCGGCAATATCATGAATGCCATGCGCCCGCTGGAACGCGGTGGCGAGGTTATCGGTTATATCTGGGCGAACGAGCTAACTACTGAAATTGAAAAGGAATTCGTCATCATAACAAGTGGAATACTCGGCGTCATGGTTGTCATTTATGTGATTGCCATTATCCTTGCGGTAATTCTTTCTCGCCGTACAATGAGAGATATAGGTGTGATTGTAAATGGCGTCAGGGTCATGCGAAATGACCTTACAAAATTGCTTCCAAAAATCGATGGTGAATTGGGAGAGGTCGTTGACAGTATCAATAACATGGCTCTGGGTATTTCAAAAGCCAACGAAGAACACGAGGCGCTGCTGATTGCCGAAGCATCAAATCAGGCGCAAAGAGATTTTCTTTCCCGGATGAGCCACGAAATCAGGACTCCAATGAACGGAGTATTGGGGATGACTCTTCTCGCCAAGAACGCTAAAACCGAAGACCAGCGGATGGGCTACCTGAACAAGATTCATTCCTCGGCGTCATTGTTGCTGGGTATAATCAACGATATCCTTGATATATCAAAAATCGAAGCCGGAAAAATGGAGATAGAAAATCATCCATTCAGCCTTTCCGACGTTGTGGAAAACATCCGGGATTTAATTACGCCGCGAATTGAAGAAAATAATTTGCGTTTGAATATCAACGTGGATGAATCAGTACCCGCCATGGCCGTGGGCGATGGTTTGCGTTTGTCTCAGGTACTGCTCAACCTGCTGGGTAATGCCGCAAAGTTCACTCTTGAAGGCTCTGTCACGCTGGATATGCGGGCACAAATAGTAGAATCGGGCATGCTAAGGCTTGATTGCCAGGTGCGAGATACCGGGATAGGCATGGACCCCCAGCGGACAGCCGAGATTTTCAATCCATTCACACAGGCGGATAGTTCCACCGCGAGGAAATTTGGAGGCACGGGTTTGGGGCTCTCTGTCAGCAAAGCGCTGGTGGAGCTAATGGGCGGCGCTATTTCCGTAAAAAGTGAGCTGAATAAAGGCAGTGAATTTGCTTTTTTTGTCTTGATGGAGCCATATAGCGGCGAAATAATCGAGAAATCCGAAGAACAAATCGATGTGTCCGCACAACGGCATGATGGTTACTCCATACTGGTTGTGGAGGATAACGAGATCAATCAGGAAATCATAACTGTATTGCTTGAGGAGTTGGGTTTTAAGGTTGACATCGCCGAAAATGGAGAAAAGGGCGTGAAAGCCTTTACTGAAAAAGATTATGACCTGATTTTTATGGATATCCGTATGCCTGTCATGGATGGGCTTGAAGCAACACGAAAAATACGTCAGCTTGAATCTGAAAAGAAGTCATCCGGTGTTGGGCCGGCGCAACCCCGGATTCCGATTGTGGCTATGACGGCCAACGCCATGCTTGAGGATCGGAAGGACACCGAAGAAGCCGGGATGGACGGTCACATCGCGAAGCCCTTTGAAATTGAAGAAATAGAATCGGTCCTTCAGCGACTATTGATCAAAAAATGATGACATTCTCTCTATGAAGTCCGAAAAGACGATCCGGGAAGATGGACTAAAAATCGATCGTATCCGGATCCTTTGACCAGTTTTCGCGATCTTCGATGGCGTCGATCGCCGCCATCTCTCCGGCGCTCAGTTCGAAGTCGAACACATCCGCATTTTCCTTGATTCGTTCCGCCGAGGAGGATTTGGGGAGCGGAACGCAGCCGTGCTGGAGACACCAGCGGATGCAGATTTGCGCCGGTGTTTTGCCGTGGGCCGCTGCGGCTTTTTTCAGCGCGTCTTTCGCAAACGTCGCGCCGCGAGCGAGCGGGCTGTAGGCTTCGACGAGCAGGCCGCGCGATTTGTTTTCCTCGATGATTTCTTGCCGGTACTCGCCGGGACACAGACGTATCTGGTTGACCAACGGGACGACTTTCGCCGTTTCGGCAAGGGCGTCCAGGTGATGGGCGCGGAAGTTGCTCACGCCGATGGCGCGGATTTTGCCGTCCGCATAAAGTTCCTCGAAAGCCTTCCAGGATTCGGCGTTGGCCTTGGCCCAATCGTTCCGGAACTTGAACGGCTTGGGCCAGTGGATCAGGTAGAGGTCAAGGTAGGAAAGCCCCAGGTCGGCCAGGGTCTTTTTGAAGGCGGCGTGCGTGTTTTCGTAGCCGTGCATGTCGTTGATGAGCTTGCTGGTAACGAAGATATCCTCCCTGGGCACGCCGCTCTCAAGGATACCCCGGCCAACGTCCGCCTCGTTGCCGTACCTCGCCGCCGCGTCGATGTGGCGGTAGCCCGCGTCCAGGGCGGCCTTGACCGCGGCGGCGACCGCCGCGCCGTCCCCCATGTTGAATGTCCCAAAACCAAGGCAGGGTATGCCCACGCCATTGGACAGCGTAAAACGGGCGGCGAGAGGGTTCGATTCCATGATGAGCTTTCGGTTTTTCAGGTGTCAGGTGTCGGATATCGGGGGCAGGGGGTCACGTTTTACCTGGGGCTGGGGCGGTTAGTGATTTTAATGCGAAGAGGGCGTCGAGCGCTTGCCTGGGCGTCAGTTCGTTGGGATCGATGGCGGCGAGGCGTTCGAGTGCCGGGTGCGGGGCGGCCGGTTCCGGCGGGTCGGGGAGCGCCGCGAACAGGTCCGGCTGCAAGGGATTGATCGACGCGCGCTGCTCGAATTCCCGCAACTGGCGCTTGGCCGCCTTGACCACCGAGGCCGGGATGCCGGCCAGCGCGGCGACCTGGATGCCGTAGCTCTGGTTGGCCGGGCCTTCCTCGACGGCGTGCAGGAAAACGATCTTTTCGCCGTGCTCGATGGCGCCGAGGTGCACGTTGGCCAGTTCCGGGTATTCGTTGGCGAGCAGCGTCAGTTCGAAATAATGGGTGGCGAACAGCGTCAGCGCCCGGTTTTTTTCGATCAGGTGGCGGCAGATGGCGAATGCCAGCGCCATGCCGTCGAAGGTCGAGGTGCCGCGCCCGACCTCGTCCATCAGCACCAGGCTGTTGGCTGTGGCGTGGTGCAGGATGGCCGCCGATTCGGTCATCTCGACCATGAAGGTCGAGCGGCCGGAAGCCAGGTCGTCGGCGGCCCCGATGCGCGTGAAAATCTGGTCGAGCGGACCGAGCACGGCGCGCCGGGCCGGTACGAAACTACCGACGCGCGCCATCAGCGCGATCAGCGCCGTCTGGCGCATGTAGGTCGACTTGCCGCCCATGTTCGGGCCGGTGATCAGCAGCAGGCGGCGGCCTCCGGCGGGGTCTCCGAGCCTGGTATCGTTGGCGATGAAGGTTTCGCCGCCGGCCAGCTCGTGCTCGACGACCGGATGGCGGCCGCCTTCGATCGCCAGTCCGGGTTCGGTGGAAAACTCCGGGCGGCAGTAGTCGCGCGCCAGCGCGAGCTCGGCGAAAGCGGCCAGCAGATCGATGTGCGCGACGGCGCGGGCGACGGCCTGCAGGCGCGGAAGATCGGCCTGCAAGGCCGCCAGGATGGCGTCGTAGAGCAGTTTCTCGCGCGCCAGCGCGCGTTCCTGCGCGGACAGCGCCTTGTCCTCGAAGGCTTTCAGTTCCGGGGTGATGTAGCGCTCGGCGTTCTTCAGCGTCTGGCGGCGGCGGTAGTCGTCCGGCGCCTTGGCCGCGTGGGCATGGGTAATCTCGATGTAGAAGCCATGCACGCGGTTGTATTCGACCTTCAGATTGGCGATGCCGGTGCGTTCGCGTTCGCGCGCCTCGAGTTCGATGAGGTACGCGCCGCAGTTGTCGTTGATGCCGCGCAATTCGTCGAGCTCGGCGTCGTGGCCGCTGGCGATGACGCCGCCGTCGCGCAACAGCGCGGCCGGTTCGGGCAAAATGGCGCGCGCGAGGAGATCGAGCGCGGCGTCCGGCGTGGCCAGCCCGGCCAGCAATTCTTGCAGCAGCGGCGCCGGCGCGTCCGCCAGCGGCGCGCGCAGCTCGGCCAGCCGGCGCAGGCTGTCGCGCAGGCTGGAGAGGTCGCGCGGGCGGGCGCTGAACAGCGCGACGCGCCCGGCGATGCGTTCGATGTCGGCGAAGCCGCGCAGCGCCGCGCGCACTTCGCGCAGGCTTCGTCCGCCCTCGTCGATCAGCGCCTCGATGGCGGCGTGGCGCGCCGCGGGAAGCGCCGGGTCGCGCAGCGGATGATGCAGCGCGTGGCGCAGCGCGCGCGATCCCATCGACGTGACGCAGGCGTCGAGCAGGCTGAACAGCGTCGGCGCCGGCTGGCCGCGCAGCGTCTCGGTCAGTTCCAGATTGTGCCGGGTGGCGGCGTCGAGGCCGAGATAAGCGCCGTCGCGCTCGACGATCAGCGCCTGCACGTGCGGCAGCGCGCGCGTCTGCGTGGCCCGCGCGTAGCGCAGCAGCGCCCCGGCGGCGGCGATCGCCGGACGCAAGCCGTCGGCGCCGAAGCCGGCCAGCGAGGCGGTCCCGAAATGTGCGCAAAGCTCGCGCGCCGCGGCTTCGCTGTCGAAATGCCAGTCCGGCTGGCGGGTCAGCGCCGCTTCGGGCGAGAAGGGCAGCTCCAGGCTGTCCGCAACGATGAGTTCCGCCGGGCGGATGCGTTCGAGGGTCGCGGCGAGCCTGTCCGCCGCGATTTCACAGACGCGAAATTCGCCGCTGGCCAGGTTGAGCCACGCCAGGCCAGCGTTCTGGCGCAGGAAACAGAGCGCCAGCAACAGCGAATCGCGCTTGTCGTCGAGCAGCGCCGCGTCGGTCAGCGTGCCCGGCGTGACGATGCGCGAAACGGCGCGTTCGATCGGCCCCTTGCCGGTCGCCGGATCGCCGACCTGCTCGCAGATCACCGCCGACTCCCCGAGTTTCACCAGCCGCGCGAGGTATTGCTCGACCGCGTGGTACGGCACGCCCGCCATCTTGATCGGCGCGCTGGCGCCCTGCCTGCGCGTGGTCAGCGTGATGTCGAGCAGGCGGGCGGCCTTCTCGGCGTCATCGAAAAACAGCTCGTAAAAGTCGCCCATGCGGTAGAACAGCAGCAGGCCGGGATACTGCGCCTTCATCTGCAGATAGTGCTGCATTACCGGCGTGTATTTTCCCGGGACGGCGTTTCCATCGCTGTTGTCGGTCTGCATGACGTATCGTGTGGGCGACTGAGGCTTGACCCGCGTAGTATATGGCAAGCCGGCTTCGCGGGTCCAAATCACGCGGCAGGCCGGGATTACATGGACGAACGGGGGAGGAAGCCGATGCTGGGAATCGCCCTACTCGGCGCGGGCGCGATAGCGGGGGTGCACGCGGATGCGTTTCTGCGCTTTTCCGGGCAATGCCAGATCCGGGCGGTTTGCGCCCGGCACCTGGACAAGGCGCGGAACCTGATCGAGCGCAAGGGCTTGTCCGCCGCGACGGCCTGCGAGGGAATCGACGAGGCGCTCTCGCGTGACGACATCGACGCGGTCGCTATCTGCACGCCGCCCGGCGCGCACACGGAAGCGGCCGTCAAGGCGCTGCGGGCGGGAAAGCATGTGCTGGTCGAAAAGCCCATGGCGCCCAGCCTTGCCGAATGCGATCAAATGATCCGGGCGGCGGAAATGTCCGGAAAGATTCTTTCTCCGATCGCCCAGAACCGCTACAAGACGCCGTACCACAAGATGGCGCGCCTGTTGAAAGCGGGCGTCGGCGGCCCGACGAAACACGTGATCGTCAATTCGCTGTGGTGGCGAGGCGCGAACTATTATGACATCTGGTGGCGAGGCACCTGGGACAGCGAAAGCGGCGGCTGCGTGATGAACCACGCGGTTCATCATCTGGATCTCCTGCTCTGGATGGCCGGGATGCCCGAGCGCGTCACGGCGGTCATTGCCAACGTGGCGCATGACAATTCGGAGTGCGAGGATCTCGGCGTCGCGATCCTGGAATACCAGGGATTCCTGGCGCAGATGACGGCTTCCCTGGTGACGCACGATGAAGAACAGGAGATCGTTTTCCAGACGGAGAAGGGCCGCTTGTCCGTGCCGTGGAAAACCGCGGCGAGCCTGGCGCGGCCGAACGGATTCCCCGAAACGGACAGCGAGGGCAGGGCGCGTCTCGAGCGGGAATACGAACGGCTCCCCGCGCTCGACCTGGAAGGGCATCCGGCGCAGGTCAGGAACTTTCTCGACGCGATCCACGGGCGCGACGAACTGCTGATCACCGCGCGGGACGGACGAAACGTGATCGAATTGATCATGGCGATCTACAAGGCCGCGCAAAGCCATGCGCCGGTCGCCTTGCCGATTTCGCCAGACGATGCCTTTTATCGCCACGCTTCGATGGCCGCCGCGATGCCGCGCTTCCATCAAAAGACGAAAAGCGTGGAGCGCTCGGAGGCCCTGGAAATCAAGCTCGGGCGGGACGTGGGAAGATGAAGCGGGAAATTGCCCGATAAGCCAGGGAAAGGAAAAAATGGAAACCGACAAAATCGACGGATTGACGCGGCTGTTCGTCATCATCGGAGATCCGATCCACGGAGTGCGCACGCCAACGTTGTTCAATGAAATGTTCGGCCGGAAAAACATCAACGCGGTCTTCGTGGCGCATCACCTCGCCGCCGGAGATCTCAAGACCGCGTGGGCCGGCCTGAAAACGATCAAGAACCTCGACGGCGTAGTGATCACCATGCCCCACAAGACGCCGATGTGCGGCTTGGTGGATTCGCTCGGCATCAACGGCCGGGTGGCGGGCGCGATCAACGCCGCCCGGCGCAAAAGCGACGGAAGCTGGGAAGGAGACATGTTCGACGGCATCGGCTGCGTAGACGGACTCAAGCGTCAAGGGCACGAAGTGGCCGGACGAAGCGCCTTCCTCATGGGCATCGGCGGCGCCGGATCGGCGGTCGCCAGCGCCCTGGCGCACGCCGGCGTAAAACGCCTGGTCGTCCAGGACATCGATCCGCTACGGCTCGATCGGGCCATCGGGAGGATTCGGGCGGCCTATCCCGAACTGTCCGTCGCTTCCGGAACGATCGACGACGGCCCATTCGACCTGGCGATCAACGCCACCCCCGTAGGCATGGGAGACAGCGGCGCATTGCCTTTCGATCCCTCGCCGCTGCCGGCATCCACGCTGGTCGTCGACGTCATCATCAAGCCGGAGATCACGCCCCTGCTGGTGCTCGCGCAGAAAACCGGCCACCCGACGCAGCCCGGGAAACACATGCATCGCGGCCAGGCCATCGCCGTGGCCCAGTTCTTTGGCTTCGATCTCGAGTCCTGAGCTTGTAATTCCTCATGCTCTTGGCGCGGGGTTGTTTCTGACCGCTGAGTAACAAACAGCATCTGAAAGCGCGATCCGCACTTTTGGTTTTTTCTGGGAAGAACGCAATGGAATGGCTCACCCACCTGAACGCCCGGCTGTCGCGTTGGGCGCTGTACATCGCGGTCGCGGGGCTGCTGGGGATCGTCGCCGTCGTGGTCTGCTCGG
>JAISQQ010000365.1 GCA_031274075.1 Accumulibacter sp. | reverse complement strand
ATCGCGCCGCGCGACGGCGTCGACTACGGCGAACTGTTCGACAAGGCCGACATCGCGCTGTACGACTCCAAGCGCCAGGGGCGCGACCGCTATACGATCTATGACGCTGATCAGATGTCGGGTGACAGGTGACAGGATTTTGCGGCGCAGAGCGCCGGTGACACCTGACACCAAGGCAATCGCAATTGACTTTCGGGAATCAAGCCAGGCAAAGAAGCGCGAAAGAGAGAAAGGCGATTGGCGGTTCCGCGCCGGCCGCGTTTGGGTTTCCTGGGAGCGCGGGGCTTCCGCCCCGCGCTCCCAGGTTCCGGAGCCCGTATAGCTTGGGATGAGCGAAGCGAACCCCAACGCAAAAGCCAATGGACATTCGATGCTGGGGGTCACTTTGCCCCCCAACCTATACGTGCTGGAATAGTTTGGAGTTGGCGAAGCGAAGCTCGACAAAAACAGGTAAAATCATCGCATGAGACATCGTTGAACCCGGTTTGCGAGAAGCGTCTGTTTGTTCACGGTCAATCTGGCGGAGGAACCGCGATGGCGTCCGTGGCGCCAGGGAAGAGACAAAGATGTTGGGGTTCGCTTTGCTCACCCCAACCTATGCGGGCTAAAAACAGCGCCAGCAAGCGGAGCTTGGGCTGAGCTTGCGAAGCCCAACAATACTGTGCCGTGGAGATGTTGGGCTTCATTTCATTCAGCCCAACCTACACTCGCTGAGAACCTGTTCACGATCTTCTCTGGGAGCGCGGCAGGGCCATTGCACTCTGTGGCGTCGTTGGCATCGTGGTGATTTTCTTGGGGCGCGGGTCTTCGGCCCGCCTTGGCATTGGCGCAAAACCGTTGGCGCACCCCGTAGGGCGGGAAAGCGCAGCGCCTCCCGCCGGTCCTTTTTACGGCGCAACGCGCCGCACGATACAAAGGCCGCAGAATACGATGAGCGGCGGCTGCGCCGTCGGAGAGAACGACCGGCGGGAGGCGCTACGCTTTCCCGCCCTACAGAACCGTCGCTGTTTTCACGCACACAGGTCGACTTTGCGTTCAAGAGAAGATCGTGAACAGGTTCTGACATCTGATCCCCGCCCCCTGTCACCTGCCCAGCAGCCCGCGGTAAAGCCGCTCGTAGTTGGCTGCCGAATCGTCCCACGAGAAATCCTGCCGCATCGCCCTTTGCTGGACCTTCGTCCACCCGTGCGCGTCGTTGCGGTGGAAGGCGCAGGCTTCGCGAATCCGGGCGCCGAGCGCCTGGCGCGACGCTTCGCCGAAGACGAAGCCGGTGGCGGTGCCGTTGGCGAGGTTCTCGCCGTTGACGTCGACCACCGTGTCGGCCAGGCCGCCGACACGGCGCACCAGCGGCAGGGTTCCGTAGCGCAGGGCATAGAGCTGGGTCAGGCCGCAAGGCTCGAAACGCGATGGGACCAGCAGGATGTCGGCCCCGGCCATGAAGCGATGCGACATCGATTCGTCATATCCGATGCAGACCGCCACGTTGTCGGGATTGACCGACGCCGCGTAGCGGAAACCGGCTTCGAGATCGCCGTCGCCGGTTCCCAGCACGGCCAGTTGCGCTCCTTCCTGCAACAATTCCGGCAGGGCCGCCAGCAGGAGATCCATTCCTTTTTGCGAAGTCAGGCGGCTGACCACGGCGAAGAGCGGCCCTCGCGCCTCGGTCGACAAGCCGAATTCGAGCTGCAGGGCGCGCTTGCACACGGGCTTTCCCGCGAGATCGTCGACCGAGTAGGACTTGGCGATCTTCGCGTCGCCGGGGTTCCACACGGCGTAATCGACGCCGTTGAGAATTCCCGACAAATCGCCCGCGCGATCGCGCATCACGCCGTCGAGTCCGAAGCCGAATTCCGGCGTGCAGATTTCCCGCGCGTAGTTCGGGCTTACCGTCGTAATCCGGCTGGAATACACCAGCCCGGCTTTCATGAAGGAAATATTGCCGTGGAATTCGAGCCCGCGCGGGTTCAGCCGGCGCATCGGCAGATCGAGGTCGTAATGGCAATCCATCGGGAATATGCCGCGGAACGCGAGGTTGTGGATGGTGAACACGCTGGGCATCTTCAAGCCGGGGTTCTGCATGATGTAGACCGGCGTCAGGCCGGCGTGCCAATCGTGGGCGTGCACGACTTCGGGTATCCACGCCGGGTCGAGTTCTCCCGAAGCCAGGTGCGCCGCCGTCCAGGCGAGCAGCCCGAAGCGCCTGTGGTTGTCGTTCCAGTCGCGTCCGTCCGCGCCGGTATAGGGGTTGCCTTCCCGGCGGAAGAGGAAGGGCGCGTCGATGACGTAGGCCGGCAGCTCGCTGTCCGGCAGGCGGCCGAGGCGCAGGTTCACGGACGCCGCGCCGAAGACGGGGCCGACGCGCTCGACGGCTCGCAGCTTGCCAAGCCCGTCGAGCACGCCCTGGAAGCCCGGCAGCAGCACGCGAACGTCGAGGCCGCGCCGGGCCAGGGCGGGCGGCAGCGAACCGAGCACGTCGGCCAGGCCGCCGGTCTTGACGAGGGGGAAAATTTCGGAGGCGACGTGAAGTATGCGCATGACTCAAGATGACCCTGGAAAAAGGCGGTTGGGCGCGACGGGTGCAATGAACGCGACGAACGCGGCGGAAGGAGTTTCCGCCCGTCCGTGATCTACCCGCCGGCGGGCGGCGCGCGAGGCTGGGAAGGCTTCGATTTTCGTTGTCTCCGTTATCTCCGTTGTCTCTGCGTTGTCTCCGCGTTGTCTCCGTTATCGCGCCGCGGTTTGAACCGGAAATGCCTTGGCGATGAATGCCGTTCTCGAATCAGCGCAGCCGCTCCAGCATCTGCCGCGTCACCAGGATCACTCCGTTGTCGGTGCGGCGGAAACGGCGCGCGTCCTCGTCGGCGTCCTCGCCGATGACCATGCCCGGCGGAATGCTGACGCCGTGATCGATGATGCAGCGGTTCAGGCGCGCGCCCCGGCCGATCTCCACGTCGGGCAAGAGCACCGACCAGTTGATCTTGGAGTGGGAGTGCACGCGGCACGAGGAGAAGAGCAGCGAACGGTTCAGCTCGCCCGAGATGATGCAGCCGCCCGAAACCGTCGATTCGATGGCGATGCCGTGGCGATCGATCTGGTTGTGCACGAACTTGGCGGGGGGCAGCTGCTGCTGGTAGGTCCACACCGGCCAGCTGCGGTCGTACAGGTTCAGCGCCGGGTCGGTCGCGGTCAGGTCGATGTTGGCTTCCCAATAGGCATCGACCGTGCCGGCGTCGCGCCAGTAGTTTTCCTTGTTTGGCCCTTCTTCCGGCGCATGCACGCAACTGCGGTCGAACGAATGCGCGCAAGCGACGCCATTGCGCACCGCCTGCGGAATGATGTCCTTGCCGAAGTCGTGGCTGGACGTCGGGTCGGCGATGTCGCGCATCAGTTCGCTGTAGAGGTATTCCGCGTTGAAGATGTAGATTCCCATGCTGCACAGCGAGCTGTCCGGTTTTCCGGGCATCGGCGGCGGATCGGCGGGTTTTTCCACGAAATCGGTGATCCGGTTGCCGCCGTCGACCGCCATCACGCCGAAGCCCTTGGCTTCCCGCCGCGCCACCTCGATGCAGCCGACCGTGCATTCCGCGCCGCTTTCGGCGTGATCGAACAGCATCGCGGCATAGTTCATCTTGTACACGTGGTCGCCGGCCAGGATCAGTATAAATTTGGGCGACGGGCGATACAGCTCGATGATGTCGATGTTCTGATACACCGCGTCGGCGGTGCCGCGGTACCAGGATTCCTCGTCGACGCGCTGCTGGGCCGGCAGCAGGTCGACGAACTCGTTGTCCTCGCCGCGCAGGAAGCCCCAGCCGCGCTGGATATGGCGCAGCAGGCTGTGCGACTTGTATTGCGTGACGACCCCGATGCGCCGGATGCCCGAATTGACGCAGTTGGACATGGCGAAGTCGATGATCCGGTACTTGCCGCCGAAATAGACAGCCGGCTTCGCGCGGCGATCGGTCAGCTCGTACAGCCGGCTTCCCCGCCCGCCCGCCAGAACCAGCGCCACCGTTCTGCCAGGCAACTGAAAAGTTCTTTTCTCTATCATTTGGCCAGGATCCTCAGGGTTGTAAAATCTGTTGGCTGCGTTGTCCGATATTTACTTTTGTTCCGAGACGCATCGAAATTTCACTTGAAAACGTCCCGTGTCCAGGGATTCATCGATATATTCGTAATGCTTGCCAAGCGCGCGGCATTTATTCATCGCGGCATCGATCGCCTGACCACGGGAGGAAAACGAGCTTGCGGGCGTGGATGCGACATAGGTGTCGCGTTCTCCCAAACCCTGACAAGCGGCAAGTCCGATGACCATCAGCAAGCCTGCCGGAACAAGTCTTGTCTTACCGCGCGGCATAGGCGTGTCGATTGGCATGTCGATTGGCACGTCGATTCCCTTTCATGGTTTCGGCCGTCAACTGATCACGTCCGGCGCGTTCCGGCCCGTGATCCCCGCGATATTGGCTATCTTTTCCGCAAGATCCGCCAGGGGAGCCAGAGCCTCCTGCGCCGGGACCTCGTGCAAGGCCGCGTCGGCCACGTAGCGTTCGAGGTAGACGCGCAGGGTCGCGCCTTCGGTGCCCGTTCCGGATAGCCGGAAAACCACGCGCGATCCGCCTTGCAGCAGCACGCGAATTCCCTGCTTTTCACTGCGCGAGCCATCGACGGGATCGGTATAGGCAAAATCGTCGGCAAGCTCGATGCGCATACCGGAAATTTCCGTACCGGCGAGCCCCGGCAATTTGCCGCGCAACTCGGCGAACAGCTTGTCCGCCCTGGCCGTTTCGATGCCTTCGTAATCGTGCCGGGAGTAGACGTTGCGGCCGAATTTCCGCCAGTGTTCGCGCACGATCCCCGCCACCGATTCCTGGCGCGCGGCCAGGATGTTCAGCCAGAAGAGCACGGCCCACAGGCCGTCCTTTTCGCGCACGTGGTCGGAACCCGTGCCCGCGCTCTCTTCGCCGCACAGCGTGACCTTGCCCGCGTCCAGCAGGCTGCCGAAGAACTTCCACCCGGTCGGCGTCTCGAAGCAGGGAATGTCCAGGAACCGGGCCACGCGATCGACCGCGCAACTGGTCGGCATCGAGCGCGCCACGCCCGCCAGGCCGCCGGCATACGCCGGCGCGCAGTGGTGATTGGCGGCGAGCACCGCCAGGCTGTCGCTCGGGCTGACGATGAAATCGCGCCCGACGATCATGTTGCGGTCGCCGTCGCCGTCCGAAGCCGCGCCGAAGGACAGCCCGGAGCGCGGATCGGCCAGCGCCGCGACCAGCTCGGCGGCATATACCGGGTTCGGATCGGGATGGCCGCCGCCGAAATCGGGCAGCGGAACGCCATTGACCACCGTCCCCGCCGGCGCGCCGAGACGCCGTTCGAGAATCTCCCTGGCATACGGCCCGGTGACCGCGTGCATGGCGTCGAAACACATGCGGAATCCGGGCCGCGCGAGCAGCGCCGCGATCCGCTCGAAATCGAACAGCGTTTCCAGCAGATCGGCATGGTCGGCGACCGGATCGATGACCTGCACCGTCATCTCGCCGACCGCCGCGACCCCCAGCGCGCCGAGATCGACGTCCGGCGCGTCGACGTAGCGGTAGGCGCCGATCGACTGGGTGCGCCGATACACCGCCTCGGTGAAGCTCTCGTTGGCCGGCCCGCCGTTGGCGAGGTTGTACTTGATCCCGAAATCGCCGTCGGGGCCGCCGGAATTATGGCTGGCGGAAAGGATGATGCCGCCGAAGGCCGCGTGCTTGCGGATCACCGCGCTCGCCGCCGGGGTGGACAGGATGCCGCCCTGCCCGATCAGGACCTTGCCGAATCCGGCGGCGGCGGCCATGCGCAGGATGGTCTGGATCGCCGTGTCGTTGAGATAGCGGCCGTCGCCGCCGAGCACCAGCGTCTTGCCTTCCTGCCCGGAGAGGCTGTCGAAGATCGACTGGACGAAGTTTTCCAGATAGCCCGGCTGGGCAAACACCTTGACCTTCTTGCGCAGGCCGGACGTTCCCGGTTTTTGCCCGGTGAAAGGCTGGGTGGAAACGGTGACGACGTTCATTTTCCCCTCCCCGAAATTATTGGTTCGGCATTGGCTCGCATTGGCTCAGGATGACTGGCGGCAGTACGCCAGCAAGGCCTGCGTGGAAGAATCGAAGGCCGCGGCCAGCGACGGCTCGGCGAACGCGGGAAGGATCCGGCTGGCCACGGCCTTGCCGAGTTCCACGCCCCACTGATCGAAGGAATTGACGCCCCAGATCGCGCCCTGGACCAAGACCTTGTGCTCGTAAAGCGCCACCAGCGCGCCAAGGGTCGCCGGCGCCAGGCTTTTCAGCAGCAGCGTCGACGACGGCTGGTTGCCCGCGAAGACGCGATGCGGCAGCAGGGCGGCAATCTGTTCCGCGGGCAGGCGCTCCTTCTCCATGCCCTGCCGCGCTTCGTCCTCCGTCTTGCCGAACGCCAGCGCCGAGCTTTGCGCGAAACAGTTCGACAACAAGGCTTCCTGGTGGCCCGGCAAGGGATAATCGGAACGCACCGAGGCGATGAAGTCGCAGGGCACCAGCCGTCCGCCCTGGTGCAGGAGCTGGAAGAAGGCGTGCTGGCCGTTGTTGCCCAGCTCTCCCCAGACGATCGGGCAGGTTTCGCCGCCCACCGGATCGCCGCTCACGCCGACCGACTTGCCGTTGCTTTCCATTTCAAGCTGCTGCAGGAACGACGGCAGATACTTGAGCGATTCGTTGTAGGGCAGCACCGCGCTGGTCGCCGCGCCCAGGAAATTGGTGTTCCAGACGCCGATCAGCCCCATCACCGCCGGCAGGTTGCGCGCCAGCGGCGCTGTCCGGAAATGCTCGTCCATGCGCTCGGCGCCGTGCAGCAGTTCGTCGAAGGCATGCGGCCCGATGGCGATCATCAGGGAAAGCCCGACGGCCGACCACAGCGAGTAGCGGCCGCCGACCCAATCCCAGATCGGAAACACGCGCTCCGCGCCGACGCCGAACGCGACCGCGCGTTCGGGTTTGCTGGAAACCGCGGCGAAATGGCGGGACAGGTCGATCCCGTCGCCCAGGTTGGCCTCCAGCCAGCGGCGCGCCGTTTCGGCGTTGAGCATCGTTTCCTGCGTGGTAAAGGTCTTGCTGACGACGATGAACAGCGTCGAGCGCGGATCGAGCGTCTGCAGCAGCGGCGCCAGTTGGGCGCCGTCGAGATTGGACACATAATGCACGCCCAGCGCCGGGTGCGCCAGCGAGCGCAAGGCCTGGTTCACCATTTTCGGCCCCAGGTCGGAGCCGCCGATGCCGATATTCACCACGTCGCGGATCGCCGTCCCCTGATGCCCCTGGCACCGGCCCGAGCGCAGGAGATCGGCGAACTCGGCCATCCGCCCGCGGGTGACCAGCACCTCCGGCATCACGTCCATCCGCGCGCTCGGAAACGGCGCCGTGGAACGCCGCAGCGCCACGTGCAGGACGGAACGTCCTTCGGTGACGTTGATGCGCTCGCCGTCGAACATGCGCCGGATCAATTCCGGAACGGCGGACGCCTCGGCCAGCCTGACCAGCAGTTCGAGCGTTTCGCGGTCCAGGCGCTGCTTGGAGAAATCATAGAGAATGTCCTCGAACGACAGGCTCAGGGACGACGCCCGCCCGGGATCGTCCGCGAACAAATCCCGCAGGTGTTTCTTGGCGAGCGTTTGGCTGTGGGCGGTCAAGGCCGCCCATGCGTGCGAGGCCGTGTTCGTCATATTCGTCATTCTGGCGATCTCCGGTGATTTTTCTTCATGACCACTCTGCCTGCCGGCTGAAAATCAGGACAGGCAACGAACCTGCGCCTATTCTATGCCCAATGCCCGCCGTTCCGCGATACCCGAGGCACAAAATTTCAGAGGTTCAGAGGTTCAGAGGACAGAAGACTGAGGACAGAGGACAGTTCAGTTACCGGGCGCGAAGCGCCCGCAAATATTACTGTCTTCCGTCCTCAGTCCTCTGTCCCCTGAACCAGCGCATCGTCCCGGCGAAAGCCGGGACCCAGTTCGTTCCTTATCCTTACTGTCTTCTGTCTTCTGTCCTCTGTCCTCTGAACCGGCGCAAGCCGGGACCTGGTTCGTTCCTCAAATATTACTGTCCTCTGTCCTCTGTCATCTGTCCTCTGAACCACACGACTGGAAATCTTCATCGAATTATCGGATAATGGCGCCCTTGTGTCGGTGATGGAACACGCGCCGCTCCCCGGCCGGGAGCTTTCCATGACATTCCCGTAGCCGGAATCGAACCGCGTGCCGTTTTCCGCTGTTTTTTTTTGCTGTTTTCTTCTGCATCCGGGAGTCGCGGGGCGCCATGAAGGGTTCCACACGCATCGCCGCCGGTTTCGGTATCTGTTTTTTTTTAACGAGGAAGGTGAATCATGACTATCAAGGTTGGCATCAATGGTTTTGGCCGCATCGGACGCATGGTCTTCCGCGCGGCGGTGCAGAATTTCAGCGACATCGAGATCGTCGGCATCAACGATCTGCTCGAGCCCGATTACATCGCCTACATGCTCAAGTTCGATTCCGTGCAAGGCCACTTCAAGGGCCAGGTTTCCGTCGAAGGCAACCAGCTGATCGTCAATGGCAGGAAGATCCGCCTGACCGCCATCAAGGATCCCGCCGAACTCAAGTGGAACGAAATCGGCGCTGAAATCGTCGTCGAATCGACCGGCCTGTTCCTGACCAAGGAAACCTGCGAGAAGCACATCGCCGCCGGCGCCAAGAAAGTCATCCAGAGCGCCCCGTCGAAGGACGACACTCCGATGTTCGTGTTCGGCGTCAACCACGCCAGCTACGCCGGCCAGACGATTATCTCCAACGCCTCCTGCACGACCAACTGCCTGGCCCCGCTGGCCAAGGTGATCAACGACAGCTTCGGCATCAAGCGCGGCCTGATGACCACGGTGCATGCCACCACCAATACGCAGAAGACCGTCGACGCCCCGTCGAACAAGGACTGGCGCGGCGGCCGCGGCATCCTGGAAAACATCATCCCGTCCTCGACCGGCGCCGCCAAGGCCGTCGGCAAGGTCATCCCCGAGCTGAACAAGAAGCTGACCGGCATGTCGCTCCGCGTCCCGACCTCCGTCGTCTCGGTCGTCGACCTGACCTGCGAACTGAACAAGCCGGCCAGCTACGAGGAAATCTGCGCGGTCATGAAGGCCGCCTCGGAAGGCGCGCTGAAGGGCGTCGTCGGCTACACCGAGGACAAGGTGGTGTCGACCGATTTCCGCGGCGAAGTGTGCACTTCCGTGTTCGACGCCGGCGCCGGCATCGCGCTCGATCCGACTTTCGTCAAGCTGGTCGCCTGGTACGACAACGAGTGGGGCTACTCCAACAAGGTCCTGGAGATGGTCCGCGTCGTGTCTTCCAAGTAGGGCCGGGCAAAAGGGCGCCGCGAGGCGCCCTTTTTTGTCTTTTCATTTTCTTCGTTTCTTCAATCCCAACTCGGAAAGTTTTGCCATGACTTTCAAACGTCTCACCGATCTCGACGTGGCCGGCAAGCGCGTTTTCATCCGCGCCGACCTGAACGTCCCCCAGAATGACCAGCAGGCCATCACCGACGACACGCGCATCCGCGCCGCGCTGCCCGGCATCCGCTACGCCCTGTCCAAGGGCGCCGCGGTGATGGTCACCTCGCATCTTGGCCGCCCCACCGAAGGCGAATTCAAGCCGGAAGATTCGCTCGCCCCGGTCGCCAGGCGTATGTCCGAACTGCTCGGCAAGGAGATCCGCCTGGTGGCGAACTGGGTCGACGGCGGCTTCGAGCTGAAGCCCGGCGAGCTGGTGATGCTGGAAAACAGCCGCTGCAACAAGGGCGAGAAGAAATGCGACGACGAACTGTCGCGGAAGATGGCCGCGCTGTGCGACGTGTGGGTGATGGACGCCTTCGGCACCGCGCACCGCGCCGAAGCCACCACCTACGGCATGGGCAAATACGCCCGCGTCGCCTGCGCCGGCCCCTGCGTGGCCTCCGAACTCGAAGCGCTGACCAAGGCGCTGGCCCAGCCGGCGCGGCCGCTGGTGGCCATCGTCGGCGGCGCCAAGGTGTCGACCAAGCTGACCGTCCTCGAAAGCCTGTCCGCCAAGGTCGACCAGCTGGTCGTCGGCGGCGGCATCGCCAACACCTTCCTGTTCGCCAGCGGCAAGAAGATCGGCAAGTCGCTGGCGGAAAAGGATCTCGTCGGCCAGGCCAAGGCGGTGATGGCCAAGGTCAAGGTGCCGCTGCCCACCGACGTGGTCTGCGCCAAGGAGTTCTCCGCCGCCGCGCCGGCCACCGTCAAGAGCGTCGACGAGGTCGCCGATGACGACATGATTCTCGACATCGGCCCGCAATCGGCCAGGGCGCTCGCCGAAATCGTCGCCCAGGCCGGCACGGTGGTGTGGAACGGCCCGGTCGGCGTCTTCGAGATGGAGGCGTTCGCCAACGGCACCAAGGAACTCGCCAGGGCGATCGCGGAATCGAAGGCCTTCACCCTGGCCGGCGGCGGCGATACCGTCTCGGCGATCAACGTCTTCAATATCCAGGACAAGGTCGGCTACATCTCGACCGCCGGCGGCGCCTTCCTGGAATTCCTGGAAGGCAAGCGCCTGCCCGCCGTCGATATCCTCGAGTCGCGCGCCGGGGACGAGGCGCCCGCTTGATCTTCCCGCCCGCGTCGCCCCTGGCCACGGCGCCGCCGTGCTAGACTGTGCCGCTCCGTCATCGCCACGATGGCGGAGCGAGTATTTTCCAACGCAGCTTCCAACGCAGCTTCCAATGCCCACCCCCACCTTTTTCTGACGAGAACCATGGCAATCAAACCGGAACTCACCGAGACTTTGCGCCACAGGCGCGAGCAGATCATCAACCACATTCCCCCGGAAAAACTCAAGGCCATGCACGCCAAGGGCCAGTTGTCGGCGCGCGAGCGCATCAACAGCCTTTTCGAGGAAGGAACTTTCCAGGAAATCGGGCTGCACGCTATACATCATGCCGTGCATTTCGGCATGGCCGGCCGCAAGCTGCCGGCCGACGGCGTCATTACCGGCTCGGGATACGTCGACAACAGGCAGGTGGCCGCCTTCTGCCAGGACTACAATGTCCTGGCGGGAACGCTCGGCAAGATGCAGGCGCGCAAGATCACCCGCGTCATGCGCTACGCCTTGAAGACCGGCGTGCCCGTGGTGGCGTTCAAGGACTCGGGCGGCGCCCGCATCCAGGAAGGCGTCGACGCCCTGTCCGGCTACGGCGACGTGTTCTACGCCAACGTCCTGCTGTCCGGCGTGGTGCCGCAGATCGCGGTCATCCTCGGGCCGTGCGCCGGCGGCGCGGCGTATTCGCCGGCGCTGATGGATTTCGTGATCATGACGCGCAACAACGCGCACATGTTCCTGACCGGCCCGGAAGTGATCAAGGCGGTCACCGGACGCGCCACCACCATGGACGAAATCGGCGGCGCGGAAATGCACGCCTCGGTCAGCGGCAACGCGCATTTCCTGGCCGAGGACGACCGGCACGCCATCGCCATCGTAAAAGGCCTGCTCGGCTACCTGCCGCAAAACAACACCGAGGACCCGCCGCACAACCTGGCGATGCCGATCTACAGCGACCGGGACGCCGGCATGGACGAGCTGGTTCCGGCGACGCCGTCCGAACCGCTGGACATGGCCGCCGTCATCCGCCGCCTGGTCGACGACGGCGAATTCCTGGAAGTCCATCGCAGCTTCGCGCGCAACGCGATCGTCGGTTTTGCCCGCATTTCCGGCGTCGTCACCGGGATCGTCGCCAACGAGCCGATGGTCATGGCCGGCGCGCTGGACATCGACGCGTCCGACAAGATCGCGCGCTTCATCCGCATGTGCAACGTCTTCAACATTCCGCTGGTGACGCTGGTCGACGTGCCGGGTTTCCTGCCGGGAATCGAGCAGGAACGCGGCGGCATCATCCGCCACGGCGCGAAAATGCTGCACGCCTTCGCCTCCTGCACCAGCCCGAAAGTCACGGTGATCCTGCGCAAATCCTACGGCGGCTCGTATCTGGCGATGTGCAGCCAGGAACTCGGCGCGGACATGGTTTTCGCCTGGCCGACGGCGGAAATCGCGGTGATGGGCGCCGAAGCGGCGGTCAAGATCCTCTACCGCAAGGAACTGGAAAAAGCCGAGGACCGCGCGGCGGCGGCGAAGACATTCACCGACGCCTACCGGACGGAGTTCGCCTCGCCTTACGAAGCGGCGGCGAATTTCTACATCAGCGACGTCATCGAGCCGAGCGAAACGCGCGCCACGGTGGCGGTCGCCCTGCGCAAGCTGCTCAGCAAGCGCGAGATACGGCCGAGCAAGAAGCACGGCAACATGCCCTTATAGGCGACGGAGGCCGACATGCTCAGTTTGTCCGTCATCAAGGCGCTCCAGGTTTACGCGATCGCGGCGGCGGTTTCGTTCCTCGTCGCCATCCTCATCAAGGTCTTGGTCGGCGTCACCGGGCGCCTCGAAAAAGGCACGCGCCGCGCGCCCGCCGCGCCGCGTCCGGCGGCCGCGCCCGCCGCGCCGCTTTCCCCGGCGGCGGTTCCGGACGAGGTCGTCGCCGTCATCACCGCCGCCGTCGCCGTGGCCACGGGTCCGCACCGCATCCTGCACATCGGCGAGAGCAGCCACGCCTGGACGCACGAAGGGCGCGCCGCGCTGCATTCGCACCAGCCGAAACGTTAATTACGGAGTCCGATCATGCAAAGACTGTTCAAGATAAGCGTCAATGGAAAAGAATACGACGTCGCTGTCCAGGAACTCACCTCCGGCGCCGCGATCATGCCCAACTACATCGGCACGCCCACGCCGGCGTCCGCGGCGTCCGTGGCCGCCGTCCCACAGGCGGCGCCCGCGCCAGCGGCGGCTCCCGTGGCCGCGGGCAGCGGCGACCAGTGCGCGCAAATGGGCGGCGTGGTGGCGAGCATCCTGGTCAAGGAAGGGCAGGAGGTCAGCCAGGGCGAGCGCATCGCCGAACTCGAAGCGATGAAAATGAAGGTGCCCATCACCGCCTCGATGGCCGGGAAGGTCTCCCGCGTGCTGGTGGCCGTCGGCGACGCCGTTGTCGCCGGACAGCCGTTGATCACGCTTTCCTGAACGAGCACGTTCCGCCCGGACCGGCCTTCGTCCGTCCGCGGGGCGCTCATACAAAACGACGGAAATCGCATGGAAACCTTTAGCTTTCTCGATCTTTTCCAAGGGATCGCCACGCTCGTTGCTTCCGAACCCAAGATCATGATCGGGCGTATCTGCCTGATGCTGCTCGGCTTCGTGTTGATCTACCTCGGTTCGCGCAACGTGCTCGAACCTTTGCTGATGATCCCGATGGGGCTCGGCATGTCGTCGATCAACGCCGGCGTCATGTTCCTCGACACCGGGAAAATGGGGACGCTGTTCGTCGACCCGCTGATGTCCGACGCCGTCGATCTCGTCAACATCATGCAGATCAACTGGCTGCAGCCGATCTACACCTTCACCTTCAGCAACGGCCTGATCGCCTGTCTCGTGTTCATGGGCATCGGCGTCCTGCTCGACGTCGGCTACATCATGGCCCGGCCCTTCCAGAGCATGATCATCGCCCTCTTCGCCGAACTCGGCACCTTCGTCGTCTATCCGGTCGCCGTAGCGCTGGGACTGACGCCGCAGGAAGCCGCGTCGGTCTCCACCATCGGCGGCGCCGACGGCCCGATGGTGCTGTTTACCTCGCTCGTCCTGGCCAAGCACCTGTTCGTGCCGATCACGGTAGTGGGCTACCTGTATCTCGGGCTGACCTACGGCGGCTATCCTTATCTCATCAAGTGGCTGATCCCGAAAAGACTGCGCGGAATCAGCATGGCCGACGACCGCGGGCCGGACATCAGCCGCGCCCAGAAGCTGGTCTTCGCGGTCGTCGCGTGCACCCTGCTGTGCCTGCTCTTCCCCGTCGCCGCGCCGCTCTTCTTTTCCCTCTTCGTGGGTGTCGCGGTACGCGAGAGCGGCCTGGAGTCCCTCACCACGCTGATCAGCGAAACCTTTCTCTACGGCGCGACCTTCTTCCTCGGATTGACGCTGGGCGTGCTGTGCGAGGCCGGCACCCTGCTCGAGCCGACGGTGCTCAAGCTGCTGCTGCTCGGCATACTGGCGCTGCTGGTCTCGGCCCTCGGAGGCATCGCCGGCGGGTACGTGCTTTATTTCGTGAGCAAGGGAAAATTCAATCCGATGATCGGCGTGGCGGGAGTCAGTTGCGTTCCGACCACGGCCAAGGTCGTGCAGAAGATCGCCACGGAAGCCAATCCGGGAGCGATCGTCCTGCCCCATGCGCTCGGCGCGAGCATCAGCGGCGTCATCACCTCGGCGATCATCGCGGCGACGTTCATCGCCATGCTGAAGTAGTCCGGCTTAGTCCGGGTTATGCCCGCCACCGGCGGGAAACCGGCGGCGGGCCTCGACGCCCGCCGCTCCGACGCCCTGAAGGGCGGCTTTCGACCCGAGTGGGTTTTACGTTAGAGGACGACACCATGCCCCGCCTTACCAAGATCGTCGCCACGCTCGGACCGGCCTCGCGCGAACAGAAGACACTCGAAACGCTGATCCGCGCCGGCGTCGACGTCGTCCGGCTCAACTTCTCGCACGGCAAGGCGGAAGATCATGTCCAGACGGCGGAGGAAGTGCGGCGCATCGCTGCCCGGCTCGGCCATCCGGTCGGCGTCCTGGCCGACCTGCAAGGACCGAAGATCCGCATCGGCAAGTTCGAGCAGGGCGAGATCCATCTCGATGCGGGAGATGCCCTGATCCTCGACGCCAAATGCGAACTCGGCAACCAGGAACGCGTCGGGCTCGACTACAAGAATCTTCCCGGCGACGTGAGTCCGGGCGACATCCTGCTCCTGGACGACGGGCGCATCGTCCTGCAAGTCGAAAACACCCAGGGAGCGGAGATATTCACCGTCGTTCGCCACGGCGGCGTGCTCTCCAACAACAAGGGCATCAACCGCCAGGGCGGCGGTCTTTCCGCCCCGGCGCTGACCGCCAAGGACATGGACGACATCAAGGCGGCTGCCGCCATCGACGCCGACTTCCTGGCCGTTTCCTTCCCCAAGAGCGCCTCGGACATGTACATGGCGCGCCAGTTGATGCTCGCCGCCGGAGGCCGCGCGCTGACCATCGCCAAGATCGAGCGCGTCGAAGCCGTCGCCGCGCTCGAGGAAATCCTCGACGCCTCCGACGGACTCATGGTGGCCCGCGGCGATCTCGCCGTCGAAGTCGGCGACGCCGCCGTTCCGGCCTTGCAAAAGCGCATGATTCGCCTGGCGCGCGAAAAAAACAAACTGGCGATCACGGCGACGCAGATGATGGAATCGATGATCCATTCGCCGACCCCCACGCGCGCCGAGGTCTCCGACGTGGCCAACGCCGTGCTCGACGGAACCGACGCCGTCATGCTGTCCGGCGAAACGGCCGTCGGCAATTTCCCGGTGGAAACCGTCGAAGCCATGGCGCGCATCTGCCAGGAAGCCGAGCGTTCGCTGCCGGTGACGCTCGACCGCGGCTTCCTCGACCGGACCATCAACCGCATCGAGCAGTCGATCGCCATGGCGGCGGTCTTCGCGGCCTACCACCTCAACGCCAAGGCGGTAGCCGCGTTGACCACCTCCGGCTCGACGGCATTGTGGATGAGCCGCCTCAACTGCGGCCTGCCCATTTTCGGCCTGACGGAAGATACGGCGGCGCTGTCGCGCATGACGCTGTTCCGCGAGGTTTTCCCCCTGCTGATCCACGACCTGAACAATGATCGCGAGCTGCTGCGCCGCAAGGCCGAGGAACGTCTTCTCGAAGCGGGCGT